>NZ_AYSF01000081.1:0-29719 GCF_000498995.1 Geobacillus thermopakistaniensis | reverse complement strand
GTACACGAGTCCAAAAGGGGGCCGAAAATAGCCGAGCCAAAGCGCACCGACCAGCTGCGGCGTATAGCCGACCATCCATTGGTCTTTCACCCCGTCGATGCCGGGGATCGTCATTTCGGTCGACCCGGTTTTGCCCGCAAGCTCCCGCCCCGGGATGGCAGCGCGCTTCCCGGTCCCTTCGCGGATGACGCCTTCGAGCAAAAACGTCATTTGCTGCGCCACTTTCTTGGACGTGACAACCGTTCGCCGCGGCTTCCACTCCGCTACCTTGCGGCCGTAAGCATCAACGATTTTTGTAATGAGATGGCCGTCCAAACGGACGCCGTCATTGGCGAATACGGCGTACGCTTCCGCCATCTCGAGCGGCGAGACGCCGCGGGACATGCCGCCGAGCGCGATGCCGAGCTGGCGGTCCTCTTTTTCCAACGGCAAACCAAACCGGTGCAGCGCCTCCATCCCTTTGTCAAGGCCGATTTCGTTTAACAGCCAGACGGCCGGCACATTGAGCGAATGGATGATCGCCTCATACATCGTCACCGTGCCGCGGTGCGTGTGGTCGTAGTTTTGCGGGCGGTAGCCGCCGAGATTAAGCGGCTCGTCTTTGAGCAGCGAAAACGGCCCGTACCCTTGTTCGAGCGCCGGCGTGTACACGGCGAGCGGCTTGAGCGTTGACCCCGGTTGACGCCTGAGCTCTGTGGCGCGATTGAAACCGCGGAACACATGGCGGCCGCGGCCGCCGACAAGCGCCTTCACCCCGCCCGTTTTCGGGTCGAGCAGCACTGCTCCGCTTTGGACAGGCACACCGTCCGGGCTTGATGGAAACAGCGAATCATTCGCATACACGGCTTCAAGCGCTTGTTGCATGTTCGGGTCAAGCTCCGTGTAAATGCGGAGCCCCCCGGAAAGGACATCGCTTTGCGTCAGGCCGTATTGTGCAATCGCTTCGTGGATTAGTTCATCGACGTAGTACGGATATTTTCCGGCATACGGGTCGCGTTTTGGTTCCTGTTGAATGGCAATGTGCTCGTTTTTCGCGGCGATCCACTCTTGATCATCGATATAGCCTTGTTCTTTCATGAGCGACAAGACGACATTGCGCCGGGCGACCGCCTTATCGTAATGACGGACCGGCGATAAAGCGGACGGTGCTTTGATGAGACCAGCCAACATGGCGGATTCGCTTAGCGTCAACTCAGAAACGTCTTTGCCAAAGTACGTTTTCGCCGCGCTGGCCACCCCCCACGCCCCCGCACCGAAATAAATGCGATTGATGTACATTTCTAAAATTTCTTGTTTGCTGTACGTGCGCTCAATTTTTTGTGCGATCAACCATTCCTTCCATTTGCGTGTCAACGTTTTTTCATTCGTTAAAAAGACGTTTTTCGCCAGCTGTTGAGTGATCGTGCTGCCGCCCTCGACCCACGCCCCGGCGCGAATGTTGCGCCACATCGCGCGCAAAAGCCCATAATAATCGACGCCATCATGCTCGTAAAAGCGGCGGTCTTCCGTCGCGACGATGGCCTCAAGAAAATAGTTGGGCACCCTGTCGATCGGCACTTCTTCGATGTTTGCCGCCGCGAGCTTGCTCGCGATGCGGCCGTGTTCATCATAAATGATTGTCGCTGCCGGCAACGGTGTTTCCAAGGCGGCAATGTTTTGTCGATCAATCGCCCACTCGAGCGCAGCAACAACGGCGGCCAAAGCCAAGGCGGCGACAACGAGCGCCTGCAGCCAACACCGTCTTCGTCTTGTTTGTCTCATTTGCTGCCTGCTTTGCGCCTCCACAATGTTCCCCCCTGTCTCTTCGTCACGATTATACGATTCGCAGCCGGCCGCCCGTTTTCGTCTCTTTTCCATGGCTCAAAACAAAAAAGAAGCGGCCGTGTGCGCCGCTTCCCTTGTTTACGCCGATGGCGATTTCTGCTTTTTTCCTTTTAAGAAAAACGCCATGACGAGCGCCACCACCGTTAAGCCAGTAGCGACGAAAAAGGCGTCGTTGATCCCCTCGACCGTTGACCGTTGCTGCACAAGTCCATACAACAGCTGAGCGATCGCCTCATCACTTGGGATGGCCTGTTTCAGTTGGCCGACAAGGCTCATGAACAACGGATTGTTTTCCGTCATTTCATTGCGATAAGCTTCCACATGGAATTTCGTCCGGTTGGACATGATCGTCACCAAAAACGCCGTCCCGAGCGAAGCAGCCACTTGGCGAATCGTATTCGACATCGCCGTGCCGTGGCTGTACAGATGGCGCGGCAAGGCGTTTAACCCTTCGGTCATAATCGGCATCCCGAGCATCGACATGCCGAACATGCGGAAAATGTAAAGCCAAATCAACTGGCTGTATGGCGTATCCATCGTCAGCTTGCTGAACTCCCACGTCGTCACGGCGGTGATGATCAAGCCAACGATAGCGAGCATCCGCGCGCCGATGCGGTCAAACACCCAACCAGAGATCGGCGACATCACCGCCATGACGATCGCCCCCGGCAGCAACAGCAAACCGGCATCGAGCGGCGTAAAGCCGCGCAAGTTTTGCAAATACACCGGAAGCAAGACCATGGCGGCAAACATCGCCATGTTAATGACCGAACCGATGACGGTCGCCAACGTAAACACTGGGTAGCGGAACACACGGAAATTGAGCACCGGATGCTCCGAGCGCAGCGAACGCCATGTGAACATGATGAGGAACAAGGCGCCGATGACAAGCGAAACAACCACTTCCGTCTCGCTCCATCCTTTGCTTCCGGCCTCGCTGAAGCCATACAGAACGCCGCCAAACCCGATCGTGGAGTAGACCGCCCCTTGCACGTCCAGCACTGGATTGCCTTTACGCGGCGTATGTTTCAGCCAGACGGAGGCGAGCACAATGTCTAAAATCGCGATCGGCAACACGACGTAAAACAACAGCCGCCATGTATAATGTTCAACGATCCAGCCAGACAGCGTCGGCCCGACCGCCGGCGCAAACATCATGGCGATTCCGACCGTTCCCATGGCCACCCCGCGGCGTTCCGGCGGGAAAATCGACAACATAATGACCATCATCAGCTGCATAATAATGCCGGCCCCGACCGCTTGTGTCAACCGCCCCGTGAGCATGACGGCAAACGACGGAGCGATCGAGCAGACAAACGCGCCGATGGCGAAAAACGACATGCCCGATAAAAACAACCGTTTCGCTGGAAACTTGGCGATTAAAAACGGGCTGATCGGGATGAGCACCCCGTTGACGAGCATATAGCCGGTCACGAGCCATTGAATCGTCGACGTTTCCACGTTGAAATCTTGCATCATATGCGGCAAGGCGACGTTGATCAACGTTTGATTCAAAATGGCGACAAACGCGCCCAGCATGACCGTCGCCACAACCTTTTTTCGGCTTGCTTTTAATTAAACCANAACGGGAAGAATAAAACCGTGCCGAAAACGACGGCTCTGCTTTCGTTTCCGCTAACGGTTGAGCGTTGGCTTCCGCCGCTTCATCCGCCGCCTTCCCTGCGGCTGAAGCCGGCTTGCGGCGGCGCAGCGCGATGTTGACCGCCGCCAAAACCAAAACGGCAAACACAATATAACCAATGACAAATGTTGTCATCTTCCATCACCTACTTATGGATGCGGACGGTGACGTTCATGCCCGGCACAAGTCCGGCTCCGCTGTAGTTGTCAATGGAAATCGTCACCGGGATGACTTGGGTCACTTTCGTGTAGTTGCCGGTCGCATTGGAACTTGGCAGCAGACTGAACGTATTCGCTGTCGCGTTGCCGATTTTTTCGACTTTGCCGCTGAATTTGCGATCCGGATACGCATCGACATAAATATCGACGTCTTGCCCGATTTTCACGTCTTCAATATCCGTCTCTTCAATATTCGCCGTCACCCACAAATCGTTCAAATCAAACCCGCGGGCCAGCGGCATCCCCGCGGCGACAAACGAGTCCTTGACTGCGTTTTGCTGCACGATCGTCATCCGATGCGGCACTGTCACCGGAATCGTTGTTTTGCCGTCAAACACCTCGCCGATTTCTTCCCCAGCTGAGAAGGTTTTTCCCGTGTCGCCCCGCCAGGATGTCAGCTTCCCGGACAGCGGCGCAGCGACGGAGATGACCTGGCCGTCGATGCGGGCGTTGTCCGTTTTAATGTAGTTCGTTGCTTCATTCACATAGTAGTAGGCGGCAAAGCCTCCACCGACAAGCAAAATGAGCACAATGATGTTCAGCGCAACCAATCGTTTCACGTTCACCGTCTATTCCTCCCCGAGTAAAATCGCTTTAATTTTTTCATGAAGATGCAAAAACTGTTCAATCTCCTCTGGAGAGACGAGTTCTTGAATGCGGCCAAGCCGCCGGCGCAGCACCGACTGCTCGCCAAACGCTTCCGACACCGTCTCTTTTCCTTTTTCCGTCAAACTCAAAATGACCGCGCGCCGATCTTGCTTTGACGGCTCACGGACAACAAGGCCGGCGCCGACGAGCCGGTCAACCGTGCCGCTGACATTGCTGTTGCTTAAGTTTAATTTTTCCGCCAAGTCATTCAGGCGAATATGCTCTTTTTTCAGCAGCGTATATAAGACGATCAGCTGCACCTCTGTCACCCCGACGCGGGCGGCGTCCTCGCGGATGAGGCGATAAAGCGCCTTTTGCGTCCGGAAGACAGCGTACATGATGTCCCGGCTGATCCCTTCCATTCATCCCCCTCCTTGCCTCATCTTTCTTGTTGGAATAGTTTCAATACGAATTATTCCTGCACGAAATATGATTATAACATGAAAACAGGGAAAATCAACTATATTGTTTCATGTCTTTTTGAGAAAACATACGCAACGAAAAAGAGTCCAACCGGATGTTTTGCATCCAGTTGGACTCTTTTGCCAACTCCTCATTCGTGAATCCGCGCCGCTGTTGCCGTTGGCTGAATGCAGTTTCTCAACCACGCTCCACCAGGTGGGTGTTCGCAGAAGCGTTCCTGCCGTCCTCCATCACGAATATTGAGGCATGACATTCCCGCTTCAATGTAGAACTCCCTTTTGATTGCCATCGGTTGAAACTTCATTCTACAACGCACAACGCAGCAACGGATTGGTGATTATTATGATACATGATCTGCCGTCCCTTGGCAAGAGGGACAGCCATCCATTTTTTCAAACTGGATACACCCCATGCTTCCGCTCAGAAAAGACCATATACTTGGACATATACGCGTCAAATCGGCGGATGAGCTCGTTGCGCAAATCGTTCGGCGCGACGATTCCGTCAACGACCAATTCGGAAGCGAGCCGATAAATATCGATGTCGCGCCGGTATTCCTCGCGTTTTTGTTCGACAAATGCCGCACGCTCTTCTGGCGGCAGCTCGGCAATTTTGTTGGCGTAGACGGCGTTGACGGCCGCTTCCGGCCCCATGACGGCGATTTGCGCGTTCGGAAGCGCCAAGCAGCAATCCGGTTCAAACGCCGGTCCGGCCATCGCGTACAATCCGGCGCCGTACGCTTTGCGGACGATGACCGAGATCTTCGGTACGGTGGCTTCCGACATGGCCGCGATCATTTTCGCCCCATGGCGGATGATGCCGACCCGCTCGACTTTCGTGCCGATCATAAAGCCAGGGACGTCGGCCAAAAACAGAAGCGGGATATGGAACGCGTCGCAAAGCGTGATGAATTTCGCCGCTTTATCAGCCGAATCGTGGAACAATACGCCGCCTTTGACGCGCGGCTGGTTGGCGATGATGCCGATCGGCTGGCCGGCAAGGCGCGCCAGTCCCGTAATGATTTCTGGCGCAAACAGTTTTTTGATTTCACAAAACGATCCTTCGTCAATGATCCGCTCAATCAAATCATACATGTTGAACGGCGCATTTTGGTTTTCTGGCAAAATGTCCTCGATCGTTTTGTCAAACGATTTCGGCGGCTTCGCCTCGACCACCGGCGGCTTTTCGCTGTAATTGGACGGAAAATACGACAAATAACGGCGTGCATAGGCAATCGCTTCTTCTTCGGTTTTCACGAGCACGTCGCCGCAGCCGGAGACGGTGCAATGCATGCGGGCGCCGCCCATCTCTTCGAGCGTCACTTTTTCCCCAATCACCATTTCCGCCATGCGCGGCGAGCCTAAGTACATCGAGGCATTGCCTTCGACCATGATGACGATATCGCAAAACGCCGGAATATAAGCGCCGCCGGCTGCTGATGGACCAAACAACAGGCACACTTGCGGCACTTTGCCGGACAGCTTCACCTCATTGTAAAAAATGCGCCCCGCCCCGCGCCGGCCGGGAAACATTTCGATTTGGTCCGTAATGCGTGCGCCGGCCGAGTCCACCAAATAAATGATCGGGCAGCGCAGTTTTTCCGCCGTTTCTTGAATGCGGATGATTTTTTCGACGGTGCGCGCTCCCCACGAGCCAGCTTTGACGGTCGAATCGTTCGCCATCACGCAGACGGTGCGGCCATTGATTTTGCCGATGCCGGTCACAACTCCATCAGCCGGCAAATCGCCCGCCAAACAGTTGGCAAACAATCCGTCTTCCACTTCCAAACCGTTATCAAGCAGCAAGTTCAGCCGCTCGCGAACAAACAATTTCCCTTGGGCGGCGTTTTTTTCATGATATTTTGGCGCCCCGCCTTTCTTGATTTCCGCCGCTCTTTTCTCCAGCTCCGCTGCGAGCGTGTCTTGTTGATTGGCTGTTTCCTTCATCTCTTTGTTTCCCCTCCTTGTTTTGATGGATCTTGCTGTTCCATCCCGCTTGTTCGGCTGGAGCAAGGTTGGATGCCGTGTTTTATTTATCGCTGTGAAAAGGCCGATGCGGCGCAAGCGCTCCGTGCGGCTTCCTCCTTCCAAACCGCCCCCTCCTTGTCCAAGCGGGCTTACTCGCCTTTGTACACCGGCTTCCGCTTTTCTTTAAACGCCTGCAATCCTTCCAACCGGTCTTTCGTCGGAATGGTCGCCTCATAGGCGAGCTGCTCAATCGCGAGGCCCGTCTCCAAATCAACGTTGAATACGCTTTGGATCGCCCGTTTCGCCTGACGGACGGCTATCGGCGCATTGTCAGCGATTTGTTGCGCGAGACAAAGCGCACGCTCCATCAGCTCGGAGCGCGGCACCGCGTATTCGACAAGGCCGATTCGCTCGGCCTCTTTGGCGGTGATGCGCTTTGCGGCAAAAATCAATTCTTTCGCTTTTCCGATGCCGACAAGGCGCGGCAGCCGCTGCGTCCCCCCCGCTCCCGGAATGATGCCAAGCGACGTTTCCGTCAACCCAAGCTGAATATCGTCGGCAGCAAACCGAATGTCGCAAGCCAAGGCAAGCTCCAACCCGCCGCCAAACGCCGAGCCGTTTAAAACGGCGATGACCGGCTGCGGCACTTTCTCGACCTCATTGATCGTTTTGCTGATTAAGGCAACGGTTTGCCGCACTTCCGTTTCATTCATCCCCGCCCGCTCTTTCAAATCAGCGCCGGCGCAAAACACCTTGTCTCCTGCCCCGGTCAACATGACAACGCGCACGTCTTTGCGAAATTTGATCTCCTGAAAGAGCGCGCCAAGCTCGAAAAGAAGCGCTCTTGAAAGCGCATTGGCCGCTTCCGGACGGTTTAATGTCACAATGGCGATGCCGTTTTCTTGTGTTTCAAACGATACAAGTGTGCTCACGTTTTCTCCCCCCCCTTATGATCAAACCGTTTGCAAATAGCGGCTCGGAAGCGGGCGGCCGATTTTATCGCGGATAAACAAAGCCGCTTTCGTCAGCTGCTCGACATCGATGCCGGTTTCAATCCCCATGCCGTGAAGCATATATACTAAATCATCGGTGGCGACGTTTCCCGACGCTCCGGGAGCGTACGGACAGCCGCCGAGGCCGCCGAGCGAGCTGTCAAACGTCGTAATCCCCATTTCCATTGACACTAAAATATTGGCCAGCGCCGTCCCTCTCGTGTCATGGAAATGCATCGCGATCCGATCAGCCGGAAAACGGCGGAGCACGATTGTGAGCACCTCTTCGACTTGCTTGGGCGTCGCGACGCCAATCGTATCGCCAAGCGACAGTTCGTCAACCCCCATCGCCAACAACCGGTCCGCCACCATCAGCACTTGATCGACGGCGACAGGCCCTTCATACGGGCAGCCAAAGACGGTGGAAACGTAGCCGCGCACCGTTTTTCCTGCTTGTTTTGCCGTTTTCACGACCGCTTCAAGCACCGGAAATGTGGCAGCGATCGTTTTGTTAATATTTTTTTGGTTGTGCGTTTCGCTCGCTGACATGAAGACGCCCACTTCATCGACCCCGGCGCCAAGCGCCCGCTCAAGCCCCTTTTCGTTGGGGACGAGCGCCGCATACGTGACGCCGGCTTTTCGGCGAATGCCCGCTGCCACTTCAACGGCGTCCGCAAGCTGCGGAATCCATTTCGGATGGACGAAGGAAGTCACCTCAATGTACGACAGCCCCGTTTCTGACAATAGGTTGATCCAAGCGATTTTATCGGCGGTCGCGATCGGCGTTGCTTCGTTTTGCAGGCCGTCGCGCGGGCCGACTTCTTTGATCGTCACCTTCGCCGGCCATCGGCTCATGCTCTGCTCCCCCTTTTTACTCAATCTCGACAAGCACGTCGCCTTCGTTCACGAAATCTCCTTCCTGCACGTGGATGTGCTTCACGACGCCAGACGTTTCCGCGGCAATCGGAATCTCCATTTTCATCGATTCCAAAATGACGACATCTTGCCCTTCTTCCACACGGTCACCGACGGCGACGACAATTTTCCATACACTTCCTGCCATCGTTGCGGTTATTTGATTCATCATTTCTTCCCCCATTCATTTCTGCTTCATTTCGTTTTTATTGGTTTCCAATGTTTCGAAAGGAAATCGGTCGTCGTATCCCCCGCTTGAAACGCCGGATGGGACAACACGGCCTCAAGCAGCGGAATGTTCGTTTTAATCCCTTCAACGCGATAGTCTCGAAGCGCTTCGAGCAAGCGTTCAATCGCCGTTTGCCGATCCGGCCCTTTGGCGATCAATTTCGCGATCATCGGTTTTCGGCCTCCTTTTTGTTTTCTATACTCCCTCTTAGCTCAATTGATGGTATAATCTTCTTGAAAAGTAAAAGGGGGAGTTTTCAATGAGGAAAATCAAGATNAAATTTCAGTTTTAAAGTACTTAAGTAGAAATTAGAGTAGATATACGTTACTAAAATGATATATCCTATACTATTTGGATTGAAAGATTAAAACTTCGCCGAAAAGATGCCGCTTTGAACCGCCGTTTCATGACGAATCCATTCGCCTTGTGGGGCGGAAAACACCGTAATGCGGCCGGGCGACGGGTAAAACGTGTTCGGATCTTCGGCATAAATGCGCACTTCAATGGCGTGACCGTCGCGGCGAATCTCTTCTTGTTTATAGCGGAGCGGCTCGCCGGCGGCGATGCGCAGCTGCTCTTCGACGATGTCGATGCCGGTGATTTCTTCTGTCACCGGGTGCTCGACTTGCAGCCGAGTGTTCATCTCAAGAAAATAAAAATTTTTCTGTTCATCGACGAGAAATTCAATGGTACCGGCATTTGCATAACCGATGTAACGCGCAGCCCGCACCGCCGCCTCCCCCATCTTCCGCCGCGTCTCTTCATCCAAAAACGGCGACGGCGCCTCTTCGACCACTTTTTGGTGGCGGCGTTGGATCGAACATTCACGCTCCCATAAGTAAACACAGTTGCCATTTTGGTCGGCAAGAAGCTGAATTTCAATATGGCGCGGGCGTTCAATATATTTTTCAATGTACATCGTCCCGTCGCCGAAAAACGAAGCGGCCCGTTTTTGGCTCCCTTCAAACGCTTGGCGCAGCTCAGCTTCATCGCGAGCGATATGCATGCCGATGCCGCCGCCGCCGGCTGACGCCTTCAGCATGACTGGATACCCAATCGAAGCCGCCGCTTTGGCCGCCTCATCGGCGCCATCAAGCGCAAAGGAGACGCCCGGGACGATCGGCACGCCGGCTTTTTCCATCGTCCGCCGCGCTTCGATTTTGCTGCCCATCGCCGCAATGACGTCCGCCTTCGGACCGATGAAGACGATTCCTTCTTCCTCGCAGCGGCGGGCAAACGCTGGATTTTCCGACAACAGCCCGTAGCCGGGATGGATCGCCTCCGCTTTCGCCGTTTTGGCAACCTCAATGATTTTTTCGATATTTAAATAGCTTTCCGCGACGCGCGGCTTGCCGATCAAATACGCTTCATCCGCGAGCGAGACATGAAGCGAATCGGCGTCTGCTTCGGAATAAATGGCAACCGTTTGAATGCCGAGACGTCGGCACGTGCGGATGACACGGACGGCGATTTCGCCGCGGTTGGCAATCAACACTTTCGAAAACATCGTCTCACCCTTTCTTAAAAGTACAGGTGCCGGCGCCGGACGGTTCGTCCGCCCGGCGCGGCGGTTTAGGCTTAGGTTGTTAAGCCGAGGCGCTGTTTCGCCATTTCCCGCAATTTGAATTTCTGAATTTTCCCAGATGCCGTCATCGGGTACGAGTCGGTAAATTCGATATAACGCGGGATTTTATGCCGGGAAATGTTGCCGCGGCAAAACTCGCGAATCTCCTCAGCGGTCGCCGTTTCGCCGTCTTTTAAGATGATCCACGCCATCACTTCTTCACCGTATACCTCATCCGGCACGCCGACGACTTGAACGTCCAAAATTTTCGGATGTTTGTACAAAAACTCTTCGATTTCGCGCGGATAAATGTTCTCCCCGCCGCGGATGATCATATCTTTCAGCCGGCCGGTGATGCGGCAGTAACCGTTTTCATCCATCGTCGCCAAATCGCCGGTATGCAGCCAGCCGTCTTGGTCGATCGCTTCATTTGTCGCTTCCGGATTGTTGTAATACCCTTTCATGACATGATAGCCGCGCGTGCACAGTTCCCCTTGCACACCCCGCGGCACTTCCTTGTTCGTGCCCGGCTCAACGATTTTCACTTCCACGCCCGGCAAGGCGCGGCCAACCGTTTCGACACGCAGCTCAAGCGGATCGTCGGTGCGCGTTTGCGTGATGACTGGGGACGCTTCCGTCTGCCCGTAGGCGATCGTAATGTCTTTCATCCCCATTTTCTCGATGACCGCCTTCATCACTTCGACCGGGCAAGGAGAACCGGCCATAATGCCCGTGCGCAGCGACGACAAATCGTATTTGGCAAAATCCGGGTCGTTGAGCTCGGCGATGAACATCGTCGGCACGCCGTGAAGCGCCGTGCACCGCTCCGCTTCCACCGTCTCGAGAACCCGCTTCGGATGGAACTCCACAACCGGCACCATCGTCGCCCCGACCGTCACGCATGCAAGCGTGCTCATGACGCAGCCGAAGCAATGGAAAAACGGCACCGGAATGCACAATCGATCGCCTTCGCCAAGTCCCATGCATTGCGCCACTTGGTGGGCGTTGTTGACGATGTTGTAATGCGTCAACATCACCCCTTTCGGGAATCCAGTCGTCCCGGACGTGTATTGCATGTTGATCACATCGTGCGGGTCGAGGCTCTCCATCCGTTCATCGAGTTCTTCTTCCGATACGTCGTGCGCCATCGCCAAGATGTCGTTCCATGTAAACATGCCCGGGTGCCGTTTGTCGCCAAGAAAGATCACGTTTTTCAACTTCGGCAGCCGTTTCGATTGCAGCTGTCCGGGCGCCGACGTGCGCAGCTCGGGAACGATTTCATATAAAATATCGATATACGACGAGTCGCGATATTGCTCAATCAAAAAGAGCGTCGTCGAGTCGGACTGCCGAAGCAAATACTCAAGCTCCGCCGCGCGGTAGTTCGTATTGACCGTAACGAGCACCGCTCCCATTTTGCCGGTCGCAAACTGGCAGGCGATCCATTCCGGGACGTTCGTCGCCCAAATGGCGACATGCTCCCCTTTTTCGATGCCAAGCCGCATCAACCCGCGCGCAACGAGGCGGCAATAGTCGTTAAACTGCCGATACGTCAGACGCAAGCCGCGGTCGGCATACACGACCGCCTCGCGATCCGCATATTGCCTGGCTCGCTCTTCCAACAATTTCCCCACAGTCACCGTCAACATCGGCCGTTTCCTCCCCTTTGTCCGAATTCATTGTTATGGATATGCAGGCATTTCCGCTTTTAGCATCCCAGTTGGCGGGCGATGACGAGCCGTTGGATTTCTGATGTGCCTTCGCCGATTTCCATGAGCTTGATATCCCGCAAATGGCGCTCAACGCCGTACTCTTTCATATAGCCGTATCCGCCGTGAATTTGAATCGCCTGGTTGCAGACGCGGAACCCCATTTCCGACGCAAACAGCTTGGCGAACGATGCTTCTTTTGTAAACGGTTTCCCTTGGTCTTTCAACCAAGCCGCCTTGTACACCATATTGCGGGCAAGCTCAATTTCCATCGCCATGTCAGCGAGCTTAAACTGGATCGCTTGAAACTTGGAAATCGGCTGGCCAAACTGAACGCGTTCTTTCGCGTATTGAAGCGCTTTCTCAAACGCCGCTTGCGCGATGCCGACGGCTAAAGCTGCGATGGAAATGCGGCCGCCATCAAGCGTGTACAAAAACTGTTTAAACCCTTTTTGCGGGTCGCCCAAGACGTTTTCTTTCGGCACGCGGACGTTCTCGAAAACAAGCTCGCACGTATTGGACGCGCGCACGCCCATCTTGTCGTAATTCGAACGGATCGTAAATCCTGGGGAGTCAGTTGGCACGATGAGAGCGGTGATGATGTTTTTGCCGCGCGCATCTTTGCCTGTCACGGCGGTGACAATGACTTGCCGCGCGTATTGGGCGTTCGTGATCCAGCATTTTTCGCCGTTGATGACATATTCATCGCCATCGAGCACCGCTGTTGTGCGCGTGCCCCCAGCATCGGACCCGGCGTTCGGCTCCGTGAGCCCAAAAGCGCCAAGCGTCTCTCCTTTGGCCATCGGCACGAGCCATTTTTGTTTCTGCTCCTCTGTTCCAAAGTAATAAATGGGACTCGCCCCAAGTGACACGGCGGCCGCATAGCTTAGCCCGGTGCCGCCGCAGGCGCGGCCGATTTCCTCAACGGCGATGGCATACGAAATCGTATCGCCTCCAGCGCCGCCGTATTCTTCCGGAAACGGCAAACCCAATAGCCCCAACTCGCCCATTTTGCGGAAGACATCCAGCGGAAAATGCGCCTCTTCATCCCATTTCGCCGCGTATGGGGCAATTTCCTTCTCAGCAAAGTCGCGAACCATTTCTTTAATCATTTGTTGCTCTTTTGTTAATGAAAAATTCATCCTGTCCCTCTCCCCCATAGAAAATGTTCTATCATTTGAACCGACTAGTCGGTTTTAGTAAGAAAACGAGTGTAAACGGTTTTGATTTTTGAAGCGTTTTCAAAACCGACTAGTTGGTCTGTATACGATCAACAACTTATTCGGCGGCCGGCCGCAACAAAAACCGCGCCGCCGCTGGGTTTTCTGGTGTGCGGAGCACCGCATGCAAAATGAAATCGGCAAAATACGCCGCGATCTCCTCAATTGACAACGGACCATCCGGATTGTACCATTTGTATGTCCAGTTGACCATGCCGATAATGGACATGCCAGTAATCTCCACCGACAGCTCCGGACGAAACTCGCCGGCCTCGATTCCCTCGCGGATGACGCGAAAAATAATTTGTTTAAATTCTTCGCGCTTTTCATTGATCGGTTCGGCGTATTCCGGTTTTAAGTACGTGCTTTCCTGGTAAAACACGGTGATGTGTGGTTTATACAAATGAAACACTTTGACAAACGACTGAACGATGGCGTACAAGCGCTCGGTCGGCGTAGGGAAGCCCTCATACGCCTCCTGCGCTTTTGTCAGCGCATACGTAATAAAGACGTCATGAATATGGTAAAGCAACTCGTCTTTTGATTTAAAATTATGGTAAAACCCGCCTTTCGACGTATCGCTTTCCGCGACGATGCGGTCGACCGTCACGCCATGGTAGCCATATTTCTCAAACAAATGAAGAGCGGTGTCGATAATGCGGTCTCGAAGCGGTTTCTCTGCCATAACAGTCTCCTTCGCCTGAACTGTAAAACATTTCGAAAAAAGCAAAATCTTCTTCTTGTTTATTAAGATACTCGACAGTTGCAGCCATTGTCAACAAAAATCGTTCCGGCGCCCGAAAAATGGAGGCGTCTTTCGCCGCACATCGTCCGATCGGCTGCGCGAGCCCTATCCCCTAGCCGCACGAACTGAAACAAAACAGATGACCTATACATAATCACGGCCGTTTTTCCAAAAGATAAAAACCGGAGGTGGCTTTCATTGGAACCGATGCTATGCCCAAACTGCAAAACGAACCGGACGCGGTTTCATCTCATTGAGCAGCACCCGCGTGCGGTCAAGCTCGATCCGCACACCGGCGACATCGAGCACGAATTTTCGGCCGACTTTTGGCGGACCGACNTTTTCCAAAAGATAAAAACCGGAGGTGGCTTTCATTGGAACCGATGCTATGCCCAAACTGCAAAACGAACCGGACGCGGTTTCATCTCATTGAGCAGCACCCGCGTGCGGTCAAGCTCGATCCGCACACCGGCGACATCGAGCACGAATACACAAACGAAGCGCTCGAACCGTTCCATCTCCCATACCGCGGCCCGAGCTACCGCGTCCAATGCGGCGTCTGCGGGCTGATCGAAGATGCGGACATGTTCATTCAGCGCGCTAAATCGTCTCCATTGAGGTGATTCGATATGGCGAACAAAAAACAAACACCTTCTTCCATCGCTGACCAAAAACAGCTCGTCAACGACAAGGCAAAAGCGATGCGGGAGCACGGCGGCGAGCACATTCGCCGCGGCACGCCCAACGGCGCAGACGGACAATAACCGCCAGCCTGCTTTTGTACACAAGCAAGCTGGCGGGACTTCCGCCCTTCTAACGGTACATCGCCCACAATCCGATATCGCGAAAACCAAGGCGATGGTAAATGCGGCCGGCGTCTGGATTGTCATAAAACAAGCACGGCATCTTCCCTTCAGCGAGCAAATCGCAAACGAGCTTCGCCACGATGGTGCTGGCATACCCTTTCCCTCGATGCTCCTGATCCGTGCAGACGCCGACGATCATCGCCGACAATGAGTTTTCCGCTGATGTCGATGCCGCGGCCACCATTCGGCCGTCTTGTTCAATGTAGTACGTTCTAGCTGAATTGGTTTCCATCCCTTTTACTAGCATATCGCGGGACGACGGCCTCGTCTCAAATTCGACAATGCGGCGCCGCAAGTCGAGAATCCGGTCGACATCGGCCAATTCGGCTTTTTTGACGGCGAACGCCCCCATTTCTTGACGGGCGTATTCATCCGTCCGACACTCGCAAAAGTAAAGCGTTCGCTTCTCCCCAAGCGGCAGCCGCTCTTCGAACTGCCTGGCAATGTCCGCCTTGCCGGACAGCTGGATGGACGATGATTGGGCTGTCTCGCGGATGAGACGAGCAAAGCCATCGGCATCAAAATCGCCAGGCGCATACGGAATGTAGGAATCGTAATAACGGAGCAGCACCGCCTTCAGCGAGCCAGCATCGTCAAACTGCCCCCAAACGTCTTGGAAATCGGCGTCATAGCCAAACGACTCAATATCGCCGATGATAAATAAATTGAACGACGGATCTTGCTGCAAAAACGAAAATACTTGTTGATCGTCTTCGGCCGTTAACCGGCGAATCATAGAATTCCCCCGCTTTTCGAATGATATTTTTTCCATTATACTATGAATCATCCCTGTTGCCAATGGCATTTGTGGCGTCAAACCGAGAGGACTGCCGATGCCCCTAAGTCTGCATCGGCCAACTGCAAAGAAAGGAGGAAGCCCGCTCTCAAAAAAGCGAGGCGACGATGCCGATGAAGTTTATTGACGATCTGTACGAATACTATAAAGATCGACTGACCGGAGATGAAGAAGACGCCGAAGCGGTGGCGATGTCGATTTTGGATGAACTCGACCGCCGCGATGTGCTCAAGCTGATCGGTGAGATGACTGATGAAGAGCTGCTTGGCATGTTCGGTTTGTATGTCCTGGAAAGCTTGAAAGCGAAAATGGCCCGCGAAGGCCTCGGCGCGACGCGGCCGCAAGATGCGCCGCGCGTGCATTGACAAAACAAAACGGCTGTCCCCCATGTCATAAGGAACAGCCGCTATGTTGGGCAAATGATGGTTTCGTATTCATTTGGCAGCCCTGTGAACATGATTTCGAAGACGGCTTTTCCATTGCTTGCTTAACAGACAGCGGCGAAACACAAACCGTTTTCCCATCGCACGCTCATCGGTAAAACTGTACATCATAGCCTTCTTTCAACAACACTTGGTAGATTTGCTGAATATGGTCTTCGTTTTTTGTCTCGAGCGAAAAGTGAATTTCCGCCTGGCCCGGCAACACTTTAGCGCCGATGCGCTGATGATGAATCGACATGACATTCGCCTCGAGCTCGGCGATAATGCGAAGCAGTTTGTTCAACTGGCCCGGCTTGTCGGAGATGACCGTTGTAAACGTAACGAATCGCCCGGCTTCGACAAGCCCCCGCTCAATAATGCGGGAAATGAGCGTCACATCGACGTTGCCGCCGCTTAGCACAGCGGCGACTTTTTTGCCGCGAAACGGCAGCTTTTGATACAACAATGCCGCCAACGGACAAGCTGCCGCCCCTTCGATTAACAGCTTGTTCCGCTCGAGCACATACAGCATCGTCCGTGAAATTTCCGCCTCTTCCACGCACACAACGCCATCGACGTATTGCTCAATGTATTGGTACGTAATATTGCCCGGCTTTTTCACGGCAATCCCATCGGCGATCGTATTCGATGCGGCAATGGAGACGGGCTGTTTATGGCGTATGGCTGCCGTCATGCCTGGGCAAGCCGATGACTCAACGCCGTACACTTCAACCGATGGCTTCAGCTGTTTTAACGTAAACGCCAGGCCGGCCAACAAGCCGCCGCCGCCGACCGGACAAAGAACGACATCGACGTCGGGAAGCTGCTCGATCAGCTCCAAGCCGATCGTCCCTTGGCCAGCCATCACCGCCAAGTCGTCAAACGGGTGTACAAACGTCATTCCCCGCTCGCGCTGCAACTCTAACGCATATTCCAAAGACTCGTCAAACACATCGCCGTACAGCACGACTTCCGCCCCGTAGCTTTTCGTCGCTTCAATTTTGCTGAGCGGCGCGCCTTTTGGCATGACGATCGTGCACGGAATATGAAGCATGCCGCTCGCATAGGCGACCCCTTGGGCGTGGTTGCCGGCCGAAGCGGCGATGACGCCGCGCGCCCTCTCTTCTTCCGTGAGCGACATAATTTTATTGAATGAACCTCTTACTTTAAACGAGCCCGTTTTTTGCAAATTTTCGAGTTTCATATATACATCATTGCCAGACAGCCGGCTGAACGTTTGCGAATGCTCAAGCGGCGTTTGATGGACGATGCCTTTCATTTTCGCTCGCGCTTGTTCAATGTCTGCTAATGTCAACATCATCAAACCACCCTTTCTGATCGGCGATCGGTTCGTTTTCGCTCCGTTTTATTATATACAAAGCATTTCGCCGCCGACAAATGTTGCTTTTCTTTTGGATGGTCACTCTTTTTATTGATTATTTAGCACATAGTTTTTTATTATAAAATATATTGTTGAACGAACCCATCACTGCGATCCGTTGCATTTTGTCAGCTGCTTGAAGGTAGGGGATTTGACAAAAACCATCGCAAAACCGATTCTTTTCCAGTTGAGAAACTGTGTACAATCGTCTTCTCTTTTTTGACAAACTTTGGCATGGTATGCAAAAACCATTTTTGTTCATTCCATTGATGATTTAGCACATTGTTTTATCAATTAGGAAATTCGTCTTCATTTGGCTGTGATCCATCAAAACCTAATAGCGCCAATGGAATCCTTCGCCCGTTTGATGGGAGAAAGCGGTTGGGAAGATCCACGATAGGCAAATGCGAGCGAATTTGCTAATATGAAAGAAAAGCATTCGGAATACGAAAGGATGAAGCGATTGTGACTAAAAAGTTGTACTATACAGCGCCGGATGTTGCCGCGTGGACAACGGCGATGACAAGCGTCCGCCAAGGCGGCGAAACATATGTCGTCAGGATGTCCGCCATAGCCAACGGAGGGCGGTTTTTGTAAAATAAAAAACGAAATGTGCAGCTAAGGAGTTTGGAAAGATGAACGATCGACTCGTACAATCGCAAATCGAAGAACTCGAACGAAAGCTGCGCGCTTATGAGCGGCTCATCGAAAAGCTTCCGTTTCCGTTCACCTTTGCCGATTATGAAAGTGGAATCGCCATCGAAAAAAAGCGCGGCGACGTCCGGCCGCACCTTCGCACCATTCCGCCGTCCCTTGAAAAGGAAGCCAAATGGCAGTGGGATATTGACTTGCATCGCGACGTACCGTTTGAAAAAGTGGAAGCCTTTTTGACGCCGTTGCTCGATCTCGTTCCGCATCACATTGTCTTTGTCGACGCTCAAGGGATCATCACGCTTTGCAATTTGCAGGCGGCTGTTGACACCGGCGTGGATCGCGATGCCATCATCGGCAAACATATTCGCGAGCTGCTGAAGCTCCCTGATGAGCTGATCGCGACGCTCGAATCGCTTGAAAAAGGCGAGCCGCTTTACAATTACGAAGTGCTCGACCGATTTTACGGGATCGTCAACACCCGTTTTATTTACAACGATGACGGATCGATCAAACGAGTCATCAGTATGTTTCAGTCGCTCAATATGATGAAAGAAACAGAAAAGCTGGCGGTCGCTGGCCGCATCGCCGCCGGCATCGCCCATGAAATCCGCAATCCGCTGACGACGGTGCGCGGATATTTGCAACTATTGAAAAGCGACTTGCCGGATCGCATCGCCTCGCTCGTTGAGCGGCTTTTAATTCCTGAGCTCGACCGGGCGAACGACATTATCACGGATTTTTTGAATATCGCCAAGCCGGCGGACGTCAAAATGGAGACGTTCAACTTGCACCGCTTTTTGCGCGACGATGTCGGCGTCCTATTGCAAAGCGAAGCGCTATTGCATAACGTCGACGTCCATTTTGACCTTGATGACCAGCTTGACGATTACGAAATGAACGGCGACCGCAGCCAGCTTTTGCAAGTGTTTTTAAACTTATTTCGCAACGCCGTGGAAGCAAAAGTGGCGAAAACGATGAGGGTGTCGATCTGCAGCCGAAAAATCAACCATCTCGTTCAGCTTCGCTTCTGCGACGATGGGCCCGGCATTCCGCCGTCGGTCATCGACCATGTTTTCGATCCGTTTTTTTCAACGAAGGAAACGGGAACTGGGCTCGGCCTGTCATTATCGAAAAAAATCGTCGAACTGCATCGCGGGACGATGAAAGTGCAAAGCGACGCGCACGGCACATGTTTTTTGATCGAATTTCCGCTTTGCAGCCAACCGCCGTTTCTTTCGTCATAAATCGCTTCCGAAGAGGGGGCCATCCCAGCTTCGGAAGTGGGGAGATTGATGATTTAGAACAATGTGTCACTTTATCACAGAAAAGGAGGAGCCATTATGGCAACGACCGCTCCGCCCAACGGCAAATGGCGGCGCCTGTTCGCCTTGTTTCTTCCCATTTTTGTTTCGCAAACCGGTCAATATGCCATGAACTTTGTCGATGTCGCCATGTCCGGTCATGCGAGCGCCGAAGATCTTGCCGGCGTCGCGATCGGCTCAAGCCTATGGGTGCCGGTGTTTACCGGCGCCGGCGGCATTTTGCTCGCCCTGTCCCCGATCGTCTCACACCATTTCGGCGCCGGACGGCATGACTCGATCACTCGCGCCGTCGCCCAGGCGCTCTACTTGGCTGTCGCGCTTGCTGTCGCCATTGTCCTGATCGGCGCCGCTGCCGTGCCGTTTATCTTGAAACAGATGTCTTTGGATGAAAACGTTCGGCATATCGCCTTTCATTATTTGCGCGCCTTGTCGTTTGGGATCATCCCTCTGTTTCTTTATTCTGTGCTCCGCTATTTCATCGATGCGCTTGGGCAAACGAAAGTGACGATGTGGATTACGCTCACCGCCTTGCCGGTCAATATGCTGTTCAACTGGTTGTTGATTTACGGGCATGGCGGATTTCCGCGCCTTGGCGGCATCGGCACTGGTTACGCGACGGCGATCACGTATGCGTACTGCTTCGCGGCCGCTGCCTTTGCCGCTTTGAAATTTCGGCGCTTGGCTCCCTATCGTGTACTCGTCCGTTTCTACCGTCCGTCATGGGCCGCATGGAAAGAGTTGCTGAAAACCGGGGTGCCGATCGGGTCGGCCATCTTTTTTGAAACGAGCATTTTCGCTGCTGTGACGCTGCTTGTCGGCCGGTTTGGCGCGGAAACGGTCGCCGCGCATCAAAGCGCCCTCAACTTCGCTTCACTGTTGTATATGATTCCACTCAGCTTATCGATGGCGCTGACGATCGCCGTGGGCGTTGAAGCCGGGGCCAACCGTTATGAAGCCGCCAAACAATATTGCTTGATCGGCATCACCCTCGCCTTGGCCGTCGCCGCCGCAGCAGCGCTGTTCCTTTCCGCCTTCCGCAGCCATGTCGCCCGGCTGTATACAAACGATCCGACAGTGGCGGCGTTGACAGGGAAGTTTTTGCTCTATGCGATCTTCTTTCAAGTTTCCGATGCCATCGCCGCTCCCATCCAAGGAGCGCTGCGGGGCTATAAAGAGGTAAACGCCGTTTTTTGGTCCGCTCTTCTCGCCTATTGGGGCGTTGGGCTTCCGCTTGGCTGCGCGCTCGCTCTACTGACTGCCGCCGGGGCGTTCGGCTATTGGATCGGCCTGATCGCCGGATTGGCAACGGGCGCGCTGTTTCTCAGCTTTCGCCTGCGGGCCGTTTGGCGCAGACATGACAGCGGGCGTGCGCCATGCGCCTTTTAAGAGGGAGCGGTCGATAAACAAGGATGTCCCGCCCAGTTCTAGGGACATCCTTTTTGTTGCAGCATGATGGATCATGCAGTCGACAAGGCCGGTTTCCCTTAGCCGACCTCGTTAGGCGACGGCTGCTGCTTCATATACTGTAATACATCGAGGTCGATTTTTCCTTTCTCCACTTGGCGCTCCTCAAAATTTTCTGTATGTATATACACGGTCAGCGCCTCATGAAGCGCCTCGCGATCCGCCGAGCGCTCTTTCGACAAATAACCGAGACGGACCAAGTGGGCGGCCACCTCTTCCTTTACCGTTCCTTCAATCGCTGCCACTTTTTCGGGACGCGGTTTCTCAAAGTAAAGCTGGCGCAACTGATACAAGCGAATAAGCTCCTCGATCGGCCGCGGGTGATCATCGACGCGCAAGTCGATATAACGGTCATTGTAGCCGCCATATCCCCCTCCTTCTTTCACGACAAGCAAGGCGGCCGACTGTTGCCCGCGGCGGTCGCCCCCCGCTGCCTGACCAGCTTGAAGCGCCTTTAACAATCGCTCGGCGAGCGGACCTTTTGTCTGCTCAAACGCCCTTCCCATTGCCAGCACCGTTTCCTCGCCGGCTAAAATATTGCCTTGAGCCGCATAGTTCGGCCCGGTGATGCCCCCGGCCCACGGGTAACATTTTTTCCCGGTGAACGTCGCCGCCCGTCCTTTCGCATCCACGATGCCGACTTGGCGCAAATCGCGCTCACTGTCATCGGCAACGAGCAACTCAAGCGTTTCTTGCGCCGATTTCCCTTTTGCCATCCATTCGAGGCCGCGCGGTCCGTACGACGTGTTGGCGTACGATTGCGTCGCCACCGCTCCGACGCCCGCTTTCGCCCACGGAACAACCGCACCAACGCCTAAAAATTTCGATTGAACAGCGATGCCAAGCTCCCCGGTCGCCGGATCGAACGCGACGATCGAAAACGTCGCGACGATGTCTTTTGCAATATGTGTCATTTCCCCGTCCTCCATATGCTTTCCATTTTCTCATCGTTTATGATTTCTCCACTTCCTTTCGTTGTTCCTGCCTGTTCACAAAAAAAGCGGGGGAAACAGCCGTTGCCCGGCCGTCTCCCCCCGCATGCCCATCATCCGCCTAGCACCATGTTGCCCCGACGATAATGAGCAAAATAAACAAAACGACGATCAGCACAAAGCCGTAGCCGTAGCCGCCGTAACCCGGATAACCGAAGCCATAGCCGCCCCAGCCCCAGCCGCCATAAAAGCCATATGGCATATTCGTCACCTCCTTGCTAGCAAGTAAGAGGCATCAGTACACCCAACCACCGATACATGCACATCCGACAATAATCAACAAGATGAACAGAACGACGATCAACGCGAATCCGCCGCCGTAAGCTGCACCCATTTGCCAGCACCTCCTTCGTTTTTGTACTAGTAGACTATTCAGAAGCCGAGGAAATGGTTAGATGTTTCGGCAAAAATGGGTATTTGCCGCAACGTAAAAAAAAAACGGTCCATCCGCGGACCGATGTTATGCTCCGAGCGAGTTTCGCTTCCATTTTTTCCGCCCCGGTGCTTGCTTGATTTGAACAGCGGAAAACAAAATAAGCGCCGTCCAGATGCAGCTAAACGCATAAAAATGCGCTTTCGTAAACGGCTCGCCGAACAAAAAGACGCCAAGGAGAAGGCTGATCGTCGGCGAAATGTATTGCAAAAAACCAAGTGTTGTCATTGACACACGCTTCGCCCCTTTGGCGAAATACAAAAGCGGCACGGCCGTCGCTGGCCCGGCTCCAGCCAACAGCGCCCATTGCCACCATTCGGCCGTCTTGACGAGGGCTGGCGTTTCGTTGTACACACATAATAAGTAAACGGCTGAAAGCGGCATGACGGCCATTGTTTCAAGCGTCAAGCCAATGGACGAGTCAACGCTGGCCAGTTTTTTCACTAAGCCGTAAAACCCGAACGTCAACGCGAGCGATATGGCGACCCACGGAAACGCGCCATATTCCGCCGTCATCGCCGCCACGCCGGCGGCGGCAAGAAAAACAGCGGCCCACTGCCCAACGCTCAACCGCTCGCGCAATACGATCGTCCCAAGCGCCACGCTGACAAGCGGGTTGATATAATAGCCGAGGCTCGTTTCAACGNAAGCCAATGGACGAGTCAACGCTGGCCAGTTTTTTCACTAAGCCGTAAAACCCGAACGTCAACGCGAGCGATATGGCGACCCACGGAAACGCGCCATATTCCGCCGTCATCGCCGCCACGCCGGCGGCGGCAAGAAAAACAGCGGCCCACTGCCCAACGCTCAACCGCTCGCGCAATACGATCGTCCCAAGCGCCACGCTGACAAGCGGGTTGATATAATAGCCGAGGCTCGTTTCAACGACATGATGATGATTCACCGCCCATATGTAGACAAACCAGTTGGCGCTGATGAGCACGGCAGCAGCGGCGATCCCCCATGCCTTAGCCGGCTTACGGCGCATCGCCCGAAGCTCCCGGCGGAAGGCGCCAAGCTGCCCATTCGCTGCCAGAAGGATGGCCATAAACACGAACGACCACACGATGCGGTGCGCCAAAATCTCAAGCGCCGGGCGCGCCTCTAGCAGCTTCCAGTACAGCGGCAATACTCCCCACAGCAAGTACGAAGCAGCCGTATACAAGATGCCTTGCTTTTCTTCGCTCCAATGCCCCACGTCGTCTTCTCCTTTTCCATGATCATTTCTGTTTCATTATACCGCCGTCGCTTCACTTTATCCATCAAAACACTCACCCGCATCGCTCGACGCGGTTGCCCAATGGAGAAGGGGCGCAGCTGAATATGAGCACCCGCCCCCTTCGCAGCCCGTTTGACCGCCGTCCTTTCTTATTTTTTCGCTCATCAAGCGACACAGGCACAGCCAACAATAATCAGTAAAATGAACAGGACGATGACGACCGTATAACCGCTGTTGACAAAACCGCTCACGGCGGGCACCTCCTTCATCGGTTCACAGGGCCATCATATGCGCCCGCCCGCCCAAACGGCCGGGCGAATGCCCAAATTTCTAGAAGATTGGTGAAAAACTGCGTTTTCTTCAAAAAGATTGGTCCACGAACGCACGGAAGAGCCGTTGATCCATTGGCGAAAGCTCCTTGCTGGAGCGTTTTCTCCGTTAAATCACCGACCTTCTAGAAAAACGCCTATTTTTCTTTCGTCCCCGTCTCTCCCCACCAACCTTTTCGCTTAAAATAGAGGGCGATGAGCATAGCAACGGTTGCCATGAGCAACAAGGCAAACGGGTAGCCGTATCTCCATTTCAGCTCTGGCATAAACGCAAAATTCATGCCGTATACACCGGCGATAAACGTCATCGGCAAAAATATGACGCTCACCAATGTCAATGTCTTCATAATGACGTTCATATGATCTGATTTGAGCGACAGTTGCAAATCGAAAATGGCGGACAATGATTCCTTAAACGCGTCGAGCGCGGCGGGCACGCGTGAGAATCGCGACGCCACTTCCTCGATATACGGATTCGTCTCTTGATTGATATACGGCAAATCAGCGTGGCGGATCATTTTGATCGCTTCTTCCTGCGCCTCGGCGATTTGGCGCAGCTCATGAAGATGTGTTTTCATCCGATAAATCTCGCGCCCGATTTCGTTGGCAAACGGGGTCGCAAACACTTGCCGTTCAAGCGTCTGAATGCGGTCAGCGATCTGATCGATGACTTGCAAAAAACGGATGGCGGCCAAGTCTAAAAAGTGATACAGCACGTACCCAGGATACAGCGCCTGACCGCGATGGTTCAACAAACGTTCTTTCACGTGATCAACAAGCGGATCGTTTTCATCCATATAGCTGATCATATATTGGCTGCCGGCCAGCAAACGAACGTTCACTGTCCGGCCGGACGGACGAACGATAAACAGCGATAAGAAGAAACATCCTTCGTATTCGTCAAACGCGGGAATGTCTGTCCCGTTCATCAGCCGCTGTTGGGCGAGAGGGTGAATGGACAGCGAAGAAAGAAGCTGCTCCAAATCCGGCTTGGCGGCGGCGGTGAAATGAAGCCAACACGACTGGCTGCCTGCCGGCGCATGGCGTTTGTACGTTCCGTCAACCGTCAAACGAAAGTTATGCTCGATCGCCATAGACTGACGTCCTTTCCATGCAAACGATTTTAATTGTATTGTTTGCTGTTTGCCGCAAAACTACTCCCCTCCCGCCGCCAAAAACAAGTCAGCGGCAACGGTTTGGCCGCATCCGCTCGCTGTTGGCGATAAGCAGCTTCTCCCGGCTGCATCCCGCCTGCAAAGCGTCACATCCCGGCAAGTCATTCGCTGTCTAGGCGCCTCGCCGCGTCCGCCCGCCAATGCGCCCGAAGCCAGTCAGCGCACCGCTTCCGGTTCCACATGGACGTGCGTCGCCCGAATGTTATGCCGGTTTCGCATCAAACGCTCGACTTCATCAGCGATTTCATGGCTTTTTGCCACCGTCAAATGCGAGTCAACGCGGATCGTCACTTCCAGCACAATGTCGTTGCCTAACATGCGCGCTTTAATGTCAGCGACATCGCGCACGCCGCTCACCGCCGCGATTTCGTCTTTATAAACGGCGAGCTGCTGTTCATCAAAACCGTCGGTGAGCGTATGCGCCGTCTCCATAAACACCTCCCACGCCGTCTTGCCAATCATCGCCCCGATAACAAGCGCCGCCAGCGGATCAAGCCATGGCCACCCAAGCCGCGCGCCGGCGATGCCAATGGCGGCGCCAATGCTCACCAGCGCATCCGATAAATTGTCTTTCGCCACGGCCGCCAGCGCCATGCTGTTCGTCCGCCGCGCCAGCCGGCGATTGATTGCATAAACGCCAATCATAACGGCCGCCGAGGCGAGCGCAACCACAGCCGCTAAAACGTCAGGAGCCGCTGCCTTTTCCTTGCCGAACAGCGAGCGGATGCCGCTTGTGATCACGTCAATGCCAATGGACATCATCAAAAAAGCGGCCAACAGCGAGGAGATGTTCTCCGCCCGCGAATGTCCGTACGGGTGGTTGCAATCACGCGGTTTTTTAGCGATTTTCATGCCGATATAGACTGCCGAGGAAGCGATAATATCACTCAAATTATTCCAACCGTCCGCTTCCACCGCATCCGAGCCGAACACCGCCCCAGCCAACAGCTTGCCGGTCGAAAGGAGAAGATAGACGAAAATGCTCAGCAGTGCGCCAGCCTCGGCTCCTTGTTTTCGATCCACTTTCTTCACCAACCTAGCCATCTCATTCTTGCACGTATCAGTGTACCAGCTTGAAGCCGGTTGGGTCTACAGCAAGAAAATTTCCTTTTTTCATAAGAATAGGGACAAGCAAATTTTTTTGTCTAAAGGCAAAATCGAGCGCATTTGCGTATGATAAACCAAGTCGAAACAAAAAAGGAGAGGAACAGATGTCTGCATATTTAGACTGGTTGGCGGACATGGGGATCGATGGCGCTCACCCAGGCGGTTTTGAGTTAACAAAACAAATCTTACGTAAACTTAAGATCGACCGTTCGACATCCGTGCTTGACGTCGGCTGCGGCACCGGACAGACGGCGGCTTATATCGCCGAACAGTACGGGGCCAACGTCACCGCCATCGACATCCACCCGACGATGATTGCCAAGGCGAAACAGCGTTTTGCCTCCAAGGCGGTCTCAGTCCGTTTGCATCGCGCCTCGGTCGAAGCGCTCCCGTTTCCCGCCGGGACGTTTGACCTTGCGCTTTCTGAATCGGTGCTTGCTTTCGTTTCATTGCCAAACGCGCTCGCCGAAATCCGCCGCGTGCTCAAAAACGATGGCCTATTCGTCGGCATTGAAGCGTGTCATGAGCGGCTGACCGCCGCCGAGCAAAAGCAAATCGCCGCCTTTTACGGCTTCCGTCAGCTAATGACATCAGCGGAGTGGAAAGAAGTGCTCGAACAAAGCGGCTTTGGCTGCCGCCAGTTTTCCTACGCGGCTGCGGCCGAAGCGCCAAGCCTTGGGGCACCCATCGTCATCGCCCTTCCGCCGACACCGGAGATGGCGAGCATGTGGCAGATGCACCAACAGTTGACAGCTCAATTCGGCGACCGTCTTGGCTATTGCGTCTTTTGCTGCGAACCATAGCTGGCAAGAAAAACGGCGTCCTCGACGAGACGCCGTTTTCACACTTTTTTCACTACTTTGAAATATTCTTCAA
Organism: Geobacillus thermopakistaniensis; assembly: GCF_000498995.1. NCBI lineage: Bacteria > Bacillati > Bacillota > Bacilli > Caryophanales > Anoxybacillaceae > Geobacillus > Geobacillus thermopakistaniensis. The sequence goes on along the minus strand of NZ_AYSF01000081.1, from coordinate 2,587 downwards.
GCGTCAAGCCGCGCTTTTTGATCACCGCGGCCGCCTTCCGCCCAACATAGCGGAGATGCCACGGCTCATACTTGTAGCCGGTCACCGCTTCCTTTCCTTTCGGGTAGCGGATGATGAATCCGTACTCGTGCGCATGGGCGGCTACCCATTGCCCTTCTTTTGTCGCCCCGAACGATTGGGTCAGCTGACAGCCGGCCGAGCGGCTGCTGATATCGACCGCCAGCCCTGTCTGATGCTCGCTCTGCCCTGGGTGAGCGACCGCTTGAACCGCTTTTTCCTTCCCTTTTTGCCGCACTTCTTCAGCAAAAATCACCTGCTGCCGCTCGTATGAACGATAAGCGGACACGGCCACCAGCTCAATGCCATCACGGCGTGCGGCGGCAAACATCTCCTCAAGCGCCGCGGCCGCTTCGGCCCGCATATGCCGTTTTTCCGCGTTCGGGTCAGCACACACAAACGGCACGCGCGGCACGACCAAGTCCGCCGGCTTATAGCCAGGCGGGAGCGACTGTTCTTTATTGACGAGCACCAAAATGTTGTCAGGGTTTTGAATCACTTTTTGTCCGTTTTGCACCTTGACGATGTTCCAATATTTCGCCTCAAGCTGCAAATCGGGATCGACGGGGCTCTGGCTCGTTTTCCCCTGTTGATGATCGCTTGGGTGCACCGCGCTTTCCGGCGGCTGGCCGGACGGGCCGGCCGCACCGTTGCTGCCGCTCTCCCCTGTTTGGCAGCCGGCGAGCAGCAGGCATACCAACATCGCCGCTTGCCATCGCTGGTTCATGTTCCTTCTCCTTTTCTGTTTTCCCAGGCCCAAGCGCCCGGCATCCCAATCACGCGCCATTGCGGATCGCCGCTTCAAGCGCCACTTCAATCATCTCGTTAAACGTCATTTGCCGCTCCTCAGCCGTTGTTTCTTCTCCGGTGAGAATATGGTCGCTGACCGTCAGCACCGACAGCGCCCGGCAGCCGAATTTCGCCGCCAGCGTATAGAGCGCCGCCGTTTCCATCTCGACGGCCAATACACCGTAGCGCGCCCACGTTTCCCAATTCGGTTCATCATTGTAAAACATGTCGGCGGTGAACACATTGCCGACTTTTAGCGCCAGCCCTTTTTCCACACCTACTTCATACGCCGTCCGCAGCAGATGGAAATCGGCGGTTGGCGCATAATCGCGGCCGCGGAAAATGAGCCGGTTCATGTTGGAATCGGTCGACGCGCTCATCGCCAAAATGACGTCGCGGACGCGCACATCCGGCTGAATCGCTCCGCACGTTCCGACGCGGATGAGCGTCTTTACGCCGTAGCTTTGGATCAGTTCGTTCACATAAATCGAAATGGACGGCACGCCCATGCCGGTCCCTTGCACGGAAATGCGCTCCCCTTTATACGTCCCGGTAAATCCGAGCATGCCGCGCACTTCGTTGTAGCATACCGCTCCTTCCAGAAACGTTTTGGCAATGTATTTGGCGCGCAGCGGATCACCCGGCAGCAAAATGCGCTCCGCGATCTCCCCTGTCTTCGCTCCGATATGTACGCTCAATGGGATTCCTCCTTTGGTTTGAACGATCGTTGTCGGGCCATGCCCTCGTCTATCATATCATATGTTTGCGGAAAATGGCAGTCTTCCTTCGAGTAGCCGAGGCGGCGAACGGGCATACTATGTGTGCCTGCCCGAGGAGAAAGGAGGAAAAGACCGATGAAAAAGAAACTCGAACAAGCGGTGGAATACGCCAACAAAACCAATCCATCGTCCAAATCAAACAATCAGCCGTCCACATCGAAAAAGGAAAAGACCAAATTCTAACATCATTCCGAAAGAAGTCTCCCACTTCGAAACGTGAAGGTGCACGAGCACCCGTCCATGTGGGAGATGAATGTTGGCCGGCAATCGCTGTCGGATCGAATCACATGTTGTTCAAACGGGCACCTTCGAAACGAAGGGAAGCGGAAAGGGTCCTTGTGCGGCTTGTCGTTTGGCACATATGCAAATCGCTGAAAGCTCCCCCTATGCACTCGCGTAGGTGGGTGAGTCGTTTGCGGGGGAGCCGCTCTCTTTTATGATGTTTTGGATCGGCGGTAATCGCTGCGATGACGGCGCGCCAAATACCGCTCATTGATATACAGCACCTTTTTGTCTTTGCTGCGCGTATATTTTTTCTCGCGCTCGCGCCGCCTGGCGACAAGCCAACAGGAAAACAAATACAGTGGAAAGACGAGCTGCATCGCGCCGGCAAAGACATACCAAAAACCGTTGATATCGGCCAAATCGCGCAAGTACACGTCGATGCCGCTGAGCCGATAGTACATGTCAGCAACGATGGCAGCGATGATGACGACGTTGACCGCATGGAGAAGGGGCACGCTTCTCCAGCGGAACAAGAGTCGCTCAACTTGCCCTTTGACCCAAAGCAATGCCGCAATCGAGACGACGCACAAGAGCAGCGACAGCGCCAGTGCGGCCATCGTTTCGCCCCCTTCCCTCTTTTCTCCTGCGCCCGCCGCATGATGCCGCCTGCAAACATTTTCCGTCGATGAACCGCCGCCAGACCGCATACACTAACGACAACGACGGTTCAAGGAGGG
>NZ_AYSF01000080.1:0-10167 GCF_000498995.1 Geobacillus thermopakistaniensis | reverse complement strand
AATAAGAATTGCGATAGACCTTTTTGACTTGAACGTTCATAAGAGAAAAACTCCTTTACGTTCCTTGTGTGTCAAGGATTCATTCGACATCGGAACGAAAAAATCCTCCCGATTTTCGTCGAGAGGGTGCGAAATGTGAGTTTTTAATAATCATATACTGTTTCTTATTGAAACAACTCACCCGTTAGTCGCCTATGCCCCATTCATGTCACCACATTTTAAAAAAATTATGTTCTCCCGTGTGATTTGAAGAAGATCGATATCTCACAATAATTGTACCATAATATTACAAATATTTTTAAAATATCCTGCTTTTTTTAGTGATTCTATCTGATCGAAAATAAAAAAGTGCTGGCATAAACCTATGCCAACACCTTTTCCCAGTTACCATTATTATTTTCTAACCCGTGGTGCTAGTTGAGCGTCAGCGCTCAACCAGCCCTAGTGTGACCAAGGAATAAGCCAACAAGATGCCATCGAGTGCCACTTCAAACCCGGCCATGGAATTCGCTCGAATGTCGGTGATCCGGTATTGGTCTACGAGAATCGAAAACACCGTCTCGATGACTTTGCGTTTTTTCCTGATCCATTCTTCCCATGCCTTGGATGGGCCGTGCTTTTGATTGTGTCGAGACGGTGTCCAGAACGCGGCTTGGTGTTCTTCGTACAGCTTTTCTCGAAGAGCGTGGCTGATGTACCCTTTGTCCCCAAAGTTGTAGGGATGAGGGATTTGAGTCATCACCGTTTCAGCGGCTTTGACGTCGTGGCAGGACGCTTCCGTCACGACATAGCCCATGGCCAGCCCTTGATTGGTCACTTGAAGATGCAGCTTGAAACCGTAGTACCATTGCTTTTTGGAAGCACAATACCCCATATCCGCGATCCCTCGAAACCGCTTGACGCGCTGCATTCTTGCGGGATGGCACAACGGAAGAGGCAAGCTGTCGACGACCGCATAAGCATGGTGTTGGCCACGTTTCGCCAGCTCATGACGGATCCATTTGATGGCGAAACCAAGCGCCCGGCAGCGGCGGTTGTATCGGGAGCGTTCAAGAAACGAGCCGTTTGTGAACAAATTTCCCGTGACAAAACGATGCCAGGCTCGTTCGGAAGAAAAGCCCAGCAGCTTCCCCAAAAGGTGAACCGCCATGACCACTTCGTCTTCTTGCTTGACCAAGTGACGGTTGCGGCGATGAAGATCCATTTGAATCAACGACAGTTGGGCAGAAACAAAACAGAAAATAGCGGCATATTGTTTTTGAAGTTTGGCTGGATCTGTAGTAAAATGAAAGTGCTCTTGCATGGGGGATCTCTCCTTTCGAATGTTGGGTGACACTTTCATTCTACTGGAGATCCGCCAGCAAGGGCTATTTTTATGCTTGATCAAGTTNTCGAATGTTGGGTGACACTTTCATTCTACTGGAGATCCGCCAGCAAGGGCTATTTTTATGCTTGATCAAGTTTATCTAGCACCACGGGTATTTTCTAGTTACCAACTTTATTTTTCAGTATGCGACTTTATTTTCCGCAGATAATAGAAAAAACAAAAGCCTGCTGGATTCACCAACAGGCTTTCAGTTCCCGACTTTTTTGTCATTCAACAACAGTCTTTCCGACCAACGAACCGCTCACTCCACCGTCACGCTCTTCGCCAAGTTGCGCGGTTTGTCGACGTCGCAGCCGCGGTGCAAGGCGGCATAGTATGCGATCAGCTGCAACGGCACGACGGACACAAGCGGCGTAAGATCCGGATGGACAGCCGGGATGATGAAGCGGTCGCCGTCGCCTTCCAGGCCGCGCATCGAGATGACGCACGGGTTCGCGCCGCGGGCGACGACTTCTTTTACGTTGCCGCGAATGCTTAAGTTGACGTGCTCTTGGGTGGCGAGGGCGATGACCGGCGTGCCGTCCTCAATCAAGGCGATCGTGCCGTGTTTCAGCTCGCCGCCGGCGAACCCTTCCGCTTGGATGTAAGAGATCTCCTTCAGTTTCAGCGCGCCTTCTAGGCAGACATAGTAGTCAACGGCACGGCCGATAAAGAAGCAGTTGCGCGTCAACGTCAAGTAGTCGCTTGCGATTTTCTCCATTTCTTCTTTCGCATCACACAGCATTTCCATCACATTGGCGACGATGGCGAGCTCTTTCGTCAAGTCAAAGTCCAGCTCAAAGCCTTTCGCTTTCGCCGCCGCGGCGGCCAAAATCGCAAGCACAGCAATTTGCGCCGTATATGCCTTTGTCGAGGCAACGGCGATTTCCGGGCCGGCGTGCAACAGGAGAGTATAATCGGCTTCCCGCGACAGCGTCGAACCTGGGACGTTCGTGATCGTGATCGCTTTATAGCCGAGTTTGTTCGTTTGCACGAGCACGGCGCGGCTGTCGGCCGTTTCGCCGCTTTGCGAGATAAAGATGAAGAGCGGCTTTTCCGACAACAGCGGCATGTTGTACGAAAATTCGCTGGCAATATGCACTTCGACTGGAATTTTCGCCCACGACTCGATCAATTGCTTGCCGACAAGACCTGCGTGGTAGCTCGTTCCGCACGCGACAATGTACAGGCGGTCGGCGTTCAGCACCTCATTGATGATCGCTTTGTCAATGGCCAATTCACCGTTGTCATCTTGGTATTTTTGAATGATGCGGCGGATGACGAACGGCTGCTCATCAATTTCTTTCAGCATGTAATGCGGATACGTCCCTTTTTCAATGTCGCTCGCATCGAGCTCAGCCGTAAATGGCTTCCGTTTGACTGTTTCACCGTTTAGCGTTTGAATCGTGACGTTCTCGCTCGTGACGATGACGAGTTCCCCATCCATCAGTTCGACGAATTGATTCGTCACTTGGAGCATCGCCATCGCATCGCTCGCCACGACGTTAAATCCATCACCCAATCCGACAAGAAGCGGGCTTTTGTTTTTGGCCGCATAGATGGTGTTTTCGTCTTGTGCATCGATCATGGCGATGGCGTACGATCCTTTTAACAGCGAGAGCGTTTTTCGGAACGCTTCTTCCGTTGTCAGCCCGTCACGGACGAATTTTTCCACGAGCTGGACGATGACTTCCGTGTCCGTGTCGCTTTGAAACGCAACATCGGCTAAATAATCGCGCTTGACCATTTCATAGTTTTCAATGACACCGTTATGCACAAGCGTAAAACGGCCTGAGGCGCTTTGATGCGGGTGGGCGTTCACTCGGCTTGGCGCCCCGTGTGTCGCCCAGCGTGTATGGCCAATGCCGACCGTCGCGTTGACGTTCGGGTCGACGATGCGGCGCAAATCAGCGATCCGTCCTTTTTCCTTAAACACATGCACGCCGCTTTCGTTCAATACGGCGATCCCCGCCGAATCGTAGCCGCGATACTCGAGTTTTTCCAATCCGCGCAATAAAATTTCCTTCACATCTTGATAACCGATATAGCCAACAATGCCGCACATGGCAAATGTTCCTCCTTTTCATCTTGGAGGCTGCCGCTAACGAGAACCGTCTTTCCTGTTCAGTTGTCAAAGAACATGTTCGGGGTCTCGCCGATCCACGGGCGGCAGACTCCCTTCTTCGTTTCGCGCGATGACATCCTCCCCTTTGTGCAAAGGGTCACCCCTTTGTTTTAAGAGAGGACTTGCGGCTGTCATCGCTCCAGCCGGGAGGCATCCGCCGAAAACCTCGATAAACCTCCTCCTCGTCAACTAAGCGTTCTTCCGTCCAACGCTTAGTCCAGGCGCTTTTGTCTCGTCAAAACCGATGCAACAACCAACCACCTTTTTGCTTTGTTGGCCATGCCTACGGTTGCGGCAAGCCATCACTTCACCATGTTCCGCTCTTCGCCCTTCCATCGCCTCCTTTCAAGAAAAAGGCAACAACGTTAATATTACAGGACATTCCCAGCGGCGTCAACTATCATCTATCCATCCCTTTATATAAAATAACCTATGCATAAACGGAAGCGAACGTTCCGTCTATGCATAGGGTGGTTGTCCAAGCGGTCGGTTATTCCACTCCCATTTCACGGCGGACGACATCCGCGATCCGCTCAACGTAGGCGCGGCACGCTTCCTCGGTTTGGGCCTCCGCCATAATGCGCACAAGAGGCTCAGTCCCCGATGGGCGGACAAGAACGCGGCCATTGCCGTTCATCTCTGCCTCCACTTCCGCGATCACTTTCTTGACTTGCTCATTTTCCATCGCTTTTTCTTTATCTTTTACCCGGACGTTCACAAGCAGCTGCGGGTATTTTTTCATTTCCCCCGCCAATTCGGAAAGCGGCTTGCCTTTGATTTTCATGATGTTGACAAGCTGGAGCGCCGTCAACATTCCGTCCCCCGTCGTGTTGTAGTCAAGGAAGATGATATGTCCGGACTGCTCGCCGCCGAGATTATAGCCGTTCTTCTTCATTTCCTCGACGACATAGCGGTCGCCAACGGCCGTTTGTACACTTTTGATTCCCTGCGCCTCAAGCGCCTTGTAAAACCCAAGGTTGCTCATGACCGTCGAGACGACGGTTTGCTGTTTCAAGCGGCCGGTTTCTTTTAAATATTTGGCGCAAATGTACATAATTTGATCGCCGTCAACAATGTTGCCGCGTTCATCCACGGCGATGAGGCGGTCGCCATCGCCGTCAAAGGCGAGCCCGACATCGGCTCCTTTTTCTTTGACAAACGCCGCCAACGCTTCCGGATGGGTGGAACCGACTCCTTCGTTAATGTTGAGCCCATTGGGCGAAGCCCCCATTGTCACGACATCCGCATCCAAATCGGCAAATAAGTACGTCGCAAGCGATGACGTCGCCCCGTGCGCGCAGTCGAGGGCGATTTTCATCCCGGAAAAATCTTCTTCATCGATCGTTTGTTTTAAATACTGCAAGTACTTTTGTCCGCCTTCAAAATAGTCGTTTACTTGCCCAAGCCCAGCCCCGATCGGCCGCGGCAGCATATCCTCCGCGCTGTCGATCAGCGCCTCAATTTCCGCTTCCTGCTCATCCGACAGCTTGAACCCGTCCGGACCGAAAAATTTAATGCCGTTATCTTGCACCGGGTTGTGAGAAGCAGAAATCATGATGCCGGCCTGCGCTCCAAGCGCCTTCGTCAAATAGGCGACACCTGGCGTGGAAATGACGCCAAGGCGCATCACTTCAGCCCCGATCGACAAAAGCCCGGCGACAAGGGCGCCTTCAAGCATATGGCCGGAAATGCGAGTGTCGCGCCCGATCAATACTTTCGGGCGCTCAGCGCTTTTGGTCAGCACGTATCCGCCGCAGCGGCCGATTTGAAACGCCAACTCTGGCGTCAATTCACGATTTGCGACTCCTCGTACACCATCAGTGCCAAAATATTTGCCCATTCGTTCACTCTCTCCTTACTATGCAGTTTATTGTGCAGTTGCTTTGTCGCTAATATGGACCATCGCCGTTTCCGCCGACGGCTGCCATTGGACTTGTTCAGGGTGGTTCCATTGAATGGGAACTTGATGTTCGCCAATGCCGAGGCCGCTAACATCGACATACAAGCGGACATCATCTTTCGTCAATCCACGGACGACATCGGGCGGACCGACAAGGCGGACCGTAATTTTGCCTTCAAGCGGTTTGACAAATTCAGCTTTGTATGAATCCGGCAAGCCGACGACGGCGATCGGCACGTCTTTCCACGTTTGCGTGACGTCTTTTTCCACATCAATATGCACCTTGATTTTGTCTGGATCGACGTTTTTTGCTCCATCAGGGAGCGGAGCGTCAAGTTCTACCGTCGCATCGTCGGTAATGTCGTCCAAATCAACTGTCAATCCTTCCAGCTTGTCAATATGGTTCAACACTTCCTTCGGTCCATAAATCGTCACTCGATCCGGCTCCGGCGTGATGCTGACAAGATGCACACCATCCGGCAACTCCCCAGTTGTTCGCACTTGAACCGGCACCGTCTTGCCCGGGCTTTTCACCGGCACGGTTACTTCCACCGACGATGGCTCTGGCTCAATATCCAACTCATTTCCCCGTCGATCGTACACCCGAACGCGCGCTTCTCTCGTCAGCGTTTCCGTCGCCCCATCTAAGTCGACGATGGCTTTGACAAACGCAATCTCGTCGATTAGTTCCTTCGCCCCGGTAATCGTCACGGCATCTGGTTTCACAGTCGGTTCTCCAACGGAATAGCCATCCGGCATTTTGTTTCGATTGAAAAATTCAACACCGACAGGAAACCGTTTCGACACTTTTTCACGAATCGTCACTTTGGCGGAGGAAGGCTGAATCGTCACTTTCAACTTGTCAGAGATGTCCCTGTATTTGATCGGCACCGTGTATGTCCCTAACGGCAATTCCGTTAAATCGACATACACCTCGAAATTTCGCTGCAGAGCCGTCGGCTTGACAATGCTGGCCGGCCCTTGGAGCGTAACGTTCACGTATTTCGGGACGCCAGATACGACCAAGTTGTCTTCATCATAGTAAGCGACCACCGGAATATCGATCAACGTTTCCGTATCTTCCTGGCCAAACGTGTTGCGCGTCTCACCGGTTTTCGCCCCGACATTGGCCGACATATACAGCATAATCGCCAGCAATAAGGAAACAACGCGAATAAACCAAGGATGGTCCATCAACTTATCCATGTTTCTTCCCCCTCCATTGCCAACGGGAAGAAGCGGGCGCCTTCGTCGCTGGAGCAAGTTCGCCGGTCAACAGCTCCCGAAACTCATCGATCGTTAAATCGCGGTACAGCTCGCCGTTTTTCGTCAACGATACCGCTCCCGTCTCCTCCGACACGACGACGGTGACGCTGTCAGTCACTTCGCTGATGCCGAGCGCCGCCCGATGGCGTGTTCCGAGCTCTTTCGAAATAAATGGACTTTCCGATAATGGTAAATAACAGGCCGCCGCAGCGATTTGGTTTTTTTGAATAATGACCGCCCCATCATGAAGCGGCGTGTTCGGAATGAAAATATTAATGAGCAGTTCAGGCGATACATGAGCGTTTAACATAATGCCGGTTTCGACATAATCGTTCATTCCGGTTTCCCGCTCAATGGAAATCAGCGCGCCGATGCGTCGCTTCGCCATATACTCGGTCGCTTTTACAATGGCCTCCACCATTCGCATCCGCTCTTCATCTTCATTGACCGTATTGCGGGTGAACAGCCGTCCGCGGCCGAGCTGCTCAAGGGCGCGCCGCAATTCTGGTTGAAAAATGATGATGATCGCGAGAAATCCCCAAATGATCGCCTGATCCATCAGCCATTGCAGCGTTGTCAAACCGAGATAATTGCTCACGAAACGAACCAAAATAATTAAAAAAATGCCTTTTAACAGCTGAATGGCCTTCGTCCCGCGAATCATCATGATCAACTTGTAAATCACATACCAAACGACAAGGATATCAACCACTTTTAACAAATATGACACGATGGGGAGCTCTCCGAAGGACATCTTCACACTTCCTTTATCTCTAATTCCAATCTGTTGATGGCCACGGAAAAAGCCATCGAACGATGGCTGCCATCATTCAATCGATTGGAGCGCACGATTGAACCTTTCTTTAATATTATACCAAATCCATTCAAACACTTGATTAATTTCCTCCACTTCCCCTGTCACTTGCCCGGCGGACGCCATATATTTCTTTCCATGGATCACAGTCACGTCCCCATCAACCGTTCCTTCAATCCGAATCGAGCCATTGCGGACGACAATATCCCCTTTGACCGTTTCTCCTTTCGGCACGATGACAGTATGATCGCGGATGATGACATGTTCATCAGCTGAGACGGAAAACGCGCCTCTTTCCCCCCATGAAGAAGCTAAGCTGCCTAAAGTGAGCGCTAAAAACAACGAGGCAGCCGTAAGCAGCGGGTGGCGATGCAGGAAGCGGCGCAGCCGCGCGGTCTTTCTCTCTTTCGGCATCGCCTCCATAACCTTGGCTGCAAACGACGGCGGCGCCGCAACGTGGGCGGCATATTGGAGGAAAGCAACCGTCTTTTTCAGCTCGTGAAAATGGGCAGCGCACGCAGCGCACGAACGCAAATGTTCTTTCAGCTGCTGCTCTCCTTCTGGCTGGAGATCTCCATCAAAATAGCTGTGCATGAGCAACACGATTTCTTTCGGACATTCCATAGTCTCCCACCCTCTTATAAATGACCCAATTGCCTGCGCAACGCTTCGCGGCCGCGATGCAGCCGCGTTTTCACCGTGCCGACCGGCAACCCTAAAATCTCGCTGATTTCTTGCAAGGACAAATCTTCCATATATTTCAACACGATCACGCTTCGATACTTTTCTGGCAACTGCTCAATCGCTCGCTGCACCGTCTCTTGCAGCTCCAGGCTTTCCACTGCCTCCTCCGGGGATGCTTCGCGGGAAGGAAGCTGAGCCTGCATCGTCAACCCGTCCGTGCCTCCGACCTCTTCATCTAAATACACGTCCGGCTTCCGTTTCCGCAATTTATCGATCGTCAAGTTCGTCGCGATCCGGTACAGCCAAGTGGAAAACTTCATTTCTGGATTGTACGTATCAATATGGATGTAGGCGCGGATGAACGCCTCCTGCGCCGCATCTTCCGCCTCATGCCGATTGCCAAGCATTCGATAGCAAAGGCGGTAAATCTTGTCCTTATACAAATCGACAAGATCCGCGTATGCGTTTTGATCCCCTTTTTGGATCGCCTTAATTCTCTTTTTAATAAATAGATCCATAAAATACAATACCCCCGCCTCACGGCTTACTGTATATTACGGCGCTCGATCAAGAAAAGTTTCATGCAACATATTTATTGTATCATACAACTGAAAAAGAGGGGACGCCAAACAAATGGCAGCCCCTCTTTCACAAACAGCGGGAACAAATCATCATCATATCCGTGAATCCCGCAACCAACCCTCTTTGCCCACATGCATTAAATGAGTTTTTCACCAAACAACGACCCCATCAGCGCTACAGCAACTGATGCTGTTTTGTTCCGCTCATCCAAGATCGGGTTCACTTCGACAAATTCCGCTGAAGTGATGATTTGTGCTTCGGCCAGCATCTCCATCGCCAAATGGCTTTCGCGGTATGTCAATCCTCCAATGACAGGCGTTCCGACTCCCGGTGCGTCGCTTGGGTCAAGGCCATCCAAGTCAAGCGACAAATGAACGCCATCCGTTCGTTCTTTTAAATAGGTGATCGTTTCTTCCATCACCCTTGTCATTCCGAGCCGATCAACCTCATGCATCGTGTAAATTTTGATTCCTTTTTCGCGAATAAACTTCTTCTCCCCTTCATCAAGGGAACGGACGCCAATCAACACGACATGTTCCGGCTTGATTTTGGGGCTGTATCCGCCGATTTGCGTCAGCGCCGGATGGCCAAACCCGAGGCTCGCCGCCAGCGGCATGCCATGAATGTTTCCAGACGGCGACGTTTCCTCGGTGTTGACGTCGCCGTGCGCGTCATACCAGATCACTCCAAGCCGCTCATAATGTTTCGCCACCCCGGCGATCGTGCCAATGGCGATGCTATGGTCGCCGCCCAGCACAAGTGGGAAGCGCCCCCGCTGAACGACTTGGTCAACCGCCGTCGCGAGTTTCTCATTCGCCTCCGCAACCGCTTTCAAATTGCGCAACCGTGAATCTCCTTGCTCGTGCAACCGCTCTGCTTTCCCAATCGGAATATCTCCCAAATCTTCAATATCGTAATGAAGACGTTCCAGACGTTCGATAACGCCTGCATAACGCATTGCGCTCGGCCCCATATCAACGCCGCGGCGTGTCTGCCCTAAATCCATCGGAACCCCGATAATTGAAATTGGCTTCATGCTGTCTCCCACTCCTTTCCGGTTCCTGTTACGTCTTTATTGTAGAGGAAAGAAAGGGGATGACTCAACTTGACAAAATTTTGAATATTTATACCGATATAACAAAAAAGAGCAGGCTGCTTGTGGTTGTCAAGCAGTCTGCTCTTGATGGAGCCTATCGGGATCGAACCGATGACCTCCTGCGTGCAAAGCAGGCGCTCTCCCAGCTGAGCTAAGGCCCCGCCCAAGCGGAAGACGGGACTCGAACCCGCGACCCCCACCTTGGCAAGGTGGTGTTCTACCACTGAACTACTTCCGCGCTATGGTGAGCCATGGAGGACTCGAACCTCCGACCCTCTGATTAAAAGTCAGATGCTCTACCTACTGAGCTAATGGCTCATGGTTAGGATAACAC
>NZ_AYSF01000079.1:0-16326 GCF_000498995.1 Geobacillus thermopakistaniensis | reverse complement strand
AACTCCGGGAAAAAAAAGCTGCCGAAAAAGGAACCATTAACGCAAACGCATTGCCGCCGCCAATGTCCATTAACAGTTTGGCAAACGGATGATACGACGGATCTTTCGGATCAAACGCTTTAATGCCGAAGGTGAAGGAAAGCGCAATCAAAATCCCGCCGCCGACGACAAACGGAAGCATATTCGATACACCGTTCATCAAATGCTTGTAAAAACCGGTGCGCGGCTTTGCCGCTCCCGCGCTGCCTCGCGCCGTGCTGCTCGCCCGATAAATCGGTGCATCTTGGCGCAACGCCTGCTCGATCAGCTTCTCCGGCTGACGAATCGCCTGGGCGACTGGCACTTGAATGACGTGTTTGCCGTTGAAGCGGTCCATTTCGACTTGTTTATCGGCTGCGACAATGATCGCCGTTGCCTCTTCAATCTCCTGCGCCGTCAGAGCGTTTTTCACTCCATCGGAGCCGTTTGTCTCGACTTTGATCGCCACCCCCATTTCCGCCGCTTTCGCTTTCAGTGCATCAGCGGCCATATACGTATGAGCGATTCCTGTCGGACAAGCGGTCACCGCCAGCACTTTCCGTCGGCCGCCAGATGGGGCGCCTTGCAGAGACGGTTCTTCCCTTTTGTTCTCTTTCTCTTTGAACAAACGGAGGATCTCCTCTTCATCCGAAGCACGCTCCAACCGGGTGCGGAACGAGGCATCCATCAACAGCGACGATAGTTTCGCCAACGCCTGCAAATGCGTCTGTTCCCCGCCTTCCGGGGCCGCAATCATGAAAAACAAATGGCTTGGCTGGCCGTCCAGCGACTCGTAATCAATCCCGGCGGTCGAACGGCCAAACGCCACCGCCGGGCGCTTGACCGCCGCCGTTTTGGCGTGCGGAATGGCAACGCCATCTCCAACGCCGGTCGTGCTTTGTTGTTCGCGCGCCCAAATCGCTCGTTTGAACGCCTCCACATCGCTGACCGCCCCCGCCTCGGCGAGTTTCGCGGCCAATTCATCAATCACTTCCTCTTTTGTCTTTGCCCGAAGTTCAAGAATCATCGTTTCCTTTGTTAACAAATCCGTGACGTTCATCTGTACGCCCCCCCTTGATTTCCTCCTATAAACGCACGACGCGGACGCGGTCGACGAGCGCTTCGACTTCCTCTTTCGTGCATAAATCTTCCGAAAACGCGGTCGCGCTTCCGGCGGCGACACTGTAAGCGAACGCTTCCTCGATCGGTTTTCCGCTCGTATGGGCGGCTAAAAACCCAGCGACCATCGAATCACCCGCCCCGACCGAATTTTTCACCGTTCCTTTTGGCGCTTCGGCAAACAGCGTTGCTTCCCGGCCGAAGTAAAACGCCCCCGCGCCGCCCATCGAGACGATGAGATGCTCTACTCCTCTTTCAACCAACCGGCGGCCATAGAGGATGATGTCTTCTTTCGTCAGCACAGCGGCGCCAAACAGTTCGGCCAGCTCATGGTGGTTCGGCTTGGCCAAAAACGGCCGGCAGGCGAGCAGCGCCTCGAGCGCCGGACCGCTCGTATCGACAACAAGACGAACACGCCGTTTCACCGCTCGAGCCGCCAATCGCTCGTACATGTCCGCCGACAGCGACATCGGCGCGCTTCCGGCGAGCACAAGCACATCACCGGCCGAAAGCGCTCCGATTTTCGCTATCAATTGCGTTGCATCGTCATCGGCAATCATCGGGCCTTCACCGTTAATTTCCGTCTCCCGCCCCGCTTTCAGTTTGACGTTAATGCGCGTTTGCCCTGGGACATGAACAAAATCGCAGGCAATGCCTTCTTTCCGAAGCTCGCTTTCAATGAACCCGCCGGTAAATCCCCCGACAAATCCAAGCGCCGTGCTGTCAACATCCAAACGCTTCAACACGCGCGATACATTGATCCCTTTCCCGCCCGGAAATGTGAACGTTTTCACCGAACGATTCAGTTCACCAACATGCAGCTCATCGAGGTGAACGATATAATCAACAGATGGATTCAACGTGCATGTGTAAATCACGGAGCCACAACCTCTACTGTTGTTTTTGTTCGATACAAATCTTTCCACTCTTCATCCAATTCATCGGTGATCAACACCGCTTCATGCAAATCAGCAATTTTCGCAAACGCGCTTTCATTCAACTTCGAATGGTCAGCAAGCACATACGCGCGTTGCGCCAGCTGCATCGCCGTATATTTCACCAGCGCTTCTTCCGGATCCGGCGTCGTATAACCATAGTCGTAATGAACGCCGTTGGCGCCGATGAAGCATTGGTCAAAGCGATACTGCCGCAGCGACTCGATGGCGCCGCGCCCGATCAACGCCTTCGTTCTCGGCTTGATCATGCCGCCGATCAAATACGTCGCCACATTGTGCTCAAGCAACCGCTCGACATGCATCACGCCGTTCGTGACAACGATGACCTCTTTGTCAGCTAAATGTGGAATCATTTCCCACGTTGTCGTTCCCGCATCTAAATAAATGCAGTTTCCTTTTTGGACCAAACTGGCCGCATACGCGGCAATCCGCCGCTTTTCTTCGATATATTTCAACGACTTTTCCGATACGCTTAACTCTTCGCGCTTCTGCTGCAACAAGGCCGCCCCGCCGTGCACACGGCGCAGTTTCTTTTCGGTTTCAAGCTGCGTCAAATCGCGGCGAATCGTCGACTCCGACGCCCCAGTCGCCTCCACGAGCTCTTGCAGCTTGATGACTCCTTTTTGCGCCAACAGGTCCAAAATGAGGCGGTGACGTTCTTCTGTCAGCACACTCCCACCTCCGATCATCGGGGATATCGCTTACAACTCTATCATATCCCAAGATAGTGAAAAAATCAATCAAAAACATTCATTTTCTATCAATATAAATCAAATAAATAATTCAATCAATCAAAATCGATCAAAATCTCATCCATAAGTAAATGTTCCTCTCTACTCCCAGCACATGAACGTCACAGCCCACCGACGCTTGATTTTTCACAGAAAGGTCCATGGGCAATGGTTTGCCCTCCACCCGGGGATTGAAAATCACCGCTTGCCGGCGCAGGATTTTCACGGAAAGCCAAAAATAAAAACACTTGCCATCGGCAAGTGCCTTCTTTCACTTAATTCAGTTGCTCCATCTCGGCAAGCGGCAAATAATGCTTCCGCACAAACGCGATAAACTTCGCCGCATAGACCGGATCAAACTGCGTTCCTGCGCAGCGCTCGATTTCCTCAAGCGCCTCTTCAAACGTTTTCGTCGGCTGGTACGGCCGCTCCGTTGTCATAGCGTCAAACGAGTCGATAATACACAAAATGCGGGCCAGTTTCGGGATTTCTTCCCCTTTCAGCCCGTACGGATACCCTTTCCCATCATATCGTTCGTGGTGCAGCTCGACAAGCGGAAGCAAATCATCAAACCGCTTCTCCGCCGCCACAATCTCGCGTCCCCACGTTACGTGCTTTTTAATGATCTCCCATTCATGCTTCTCCAACTTTCCCCGCTTATTTAAAATATCGCGCGGCACTTCAATTTTGCCAATGTCATGGATGAGCGCCCCTAAAATGAGCGTCTGCCGTTCATGGTCGGTCAACTCATCAAGACGGCTGCCAAACTCCAACGCATATTTAAACACCCGTTTGCTATGGCGGTATGTATAGACATCTTTGGAAAGAAAAAATTTCACTTGCTGCTCGAGCGCTTCCAAATCTTGCTTAAACTTAATCTCATCCAAGCACATATTGTGCTTATCATACAGCTGCACGTTGTTTTTCCCTTGCGCCTTGGCGTAATACAGCGCTTGATCGGCGCGATGGATCAATTCCTCGCTTTCGTACATATCTTTTTCCATCTCGGCGATGCCGCACGAAAACGACAGGCAACGATACGGAATATGCTCGACGCCTTCAAAATATGTATCGTTCACTTCTTTGCGCAACCGGTTTAAAAACGCGTACGCGTCTTCTTTCGTCGTGTTGGGCATTAAAATGGCAAACTCTTCTCCGCCATAGCGGGCGACCGTGAAGTTCATCCCTTCGACTGCTTTTTGCAGTAGTTTCCCGAAAAAAGTCAACAAACGATCGCCCTGCAAATGGCCGTTTCGGTCATTGTATTTTTTAAAATCGTCTAGATCAAGGAACGCCAATGCCAACGGCTGTTTAAGCAGTTTGCAGTCGGAAAACTGCTCCTTGAGCGTTTCTTTGAAAAAGCCATGGTTGTAAAGACCGGTGAGGTGGTCTTTGTTAGCTCGATTAGATATTAGTTGGTATAATTCTAAGAATTTCTTAAAAACAATCGATAATATCGTTACTAAAATAATAAATAGGGACAAGCCGAAATATTTCTCTTCCGACAACAAAATGGCTAAAACCATTGAAAGAAGCAATGTTACTGAATAACCAACACATGCCTCTTTTAGGACCCCCAACTCAAGAGCTCCTTTAAATACTTGGCCAAGAAAAAAGAAGAAAAGAAATATTAATGATACATTAATACTAAAATAAACTAGCAAACTAATCAAATAAGGGAATAAATAATGGACATTTATTTTCCCAATATCCCCATTGAAGAATAAAAATGAATAATAGGCACCCGATATCATCAAGCAATACATTGAGAAATTAAATAAATGTCTCCATATAGACATTCGTTGATTACGATACAATTCTATAACACTAAAAATGAAAAGGACCTGCAATGCAAAGTTGAGTCCATATAAAAATAAAGTAGCCAAATAAACAGCCGAATCCATCGAAAAAGAATTAGCTTTAGGAGGCAAGATAATAGGAAAAAGATTCAATAGAACGACAGAACCAGTCAATATATATACTAAAGCCCAATCTTTTAAAGATTGAGCATGGATATCAACCTCTGCAACAAATATATATATCCCTAAAAGAGAGACAATAATAGTATACAACTTTTCTTTGTTTTTTAAGTGTTCAAAAACCATACAAAATCACTCTCAGTTAAAAAATTTTAAAGAAGGAGTATCTCCTCCCTCTTTTTAGATTAACGTTATTGTTCCTACTCAATGAGCTTAAACCCCGACGTCAACGCTACAATCACCGAACCGAGGATGAACAAATTGATCAATACTTGTTTTGCTTTGAATTTCATGTCCTTTTCCCCCTTAAAAATTAGTTTATTGATTCGCAGGAGCGGCCGTTGTTTCTTTCTCAGCATCGTCTGCCCCATGGCGCGGTGCACTGAGCATCAGATGCTGGATGAACAAGAACGCCCCTACGTTCATCACAACGTCGCCGATGCTGATGACTTGTTGGCGCGGGTACGGCGGAGACAGCGGGATGATGTCGCCAAGAAACGGCAGAAGCGTATCCGATGTGATCGCCTGGTGCTTGCCGTACAGACCGGCTTTTAACGCTTCGATGTATTCGCGGCCGAGAAATTGGGCGGCTTCGATCGATACCGGCATCCGTCCGCCGTTTACGGCCATGACGATAAAGTTAAGCAAGACGCCGGCGAAGATGACCGGAAACCCCGGCTGATGGCGGTTGAGCCACAGAAATGCGAGTCCTGTGATATAGACGAGAAGAAAAATAACGTTGCTCATTTTGGCGATCCACTCGATGCGTTCTTGAAGGAAAAAGACGATAAACTGCACCGCCAACAAGAGCGGAAACAACCAACCGCCGCGCAATTTCATGTTGGCCAACCCTTTCAGGCTTCCGCCGCGAAACCAGCCGATCAACAACGACAAAATGATTCCATCGTAAACCATAATGCTGTCCCCTTGATAAACAGAATTTTCTCTTTTTTCTAAACTACTGTCCTCACTTCTATTTTTACCGTTTTTTTCATTCCATGTAAATAGTCCGTTCGTCCTAACTACAAACAAATTTTGATGAATATCGTTTCCTTCTTTTCGTTTTCGTCATTCTTTGAAACAAGAAACGACAAAAACAGCGTCATGTATATCCATTGAATAGTGAAAAAGAACCTACCCTCAATGGAATGATCCCCCGACTGCGCAAACACTTAGCGGCAGGAGATTCTTGGGCGCGCCTGCCCACAGCCAGCAAGCCATCCTCGTTCATCTCACCGTTCCGCTTCCAAGCTTATGTGGATTGGCTTCACGCGCAAGATAATAAATGGATGGTCCGTCGCAACAATGAATATCCCTCATTCCTTCTGCAAGACAAAGATATTTGATAAACCAACTAAATCCCCCCCAAGCAATAATAAAGATAGCCGTCGTTGATCCGTTCCGTGACGCGGCTGTTTCATGTTCCACTGCTTGACGCTTCCGACCTCACTATGTCCGGCATGGCATAACACACAGACGGCATATCCGTACAAGCTCACTTTATGCGGCACTCCTCTTTCCCTCCTAACGACATCGATTCTAGAAATGCGGCATGCGTTTTTCTCGTTGAAAGACAAAAAGCCCTTTTTTATTATTCCGTATTGCTTTTCGGAAGATTATTGTTATAATTGTTTATACAGTAATAATTTTATGGATAAAAACGTCCTTTTTGCCCATTATATGGAAAGGAGATGAAAAAGAAATGGACGCGGAAATGTTGGGAAGCAAGGATGACAAAACGTATACACGTCGGATTAGCCAAGTCGGGAATAGTTTGTCCGTTAGCATCCCGAAAGATTTAGCCACGATGCTAAACCTAAATAAAGGCGATGAAATCGAAATATATTACGACAAGGAACGAGGGGAAATCGTGATGAAACGCGCAAACCGAATTCCAAAAGAAGTCCGTCCTGAAGTCGTGATGGCGATGAACCGCGCGATCTCCAAATATGACGAAGCGCTGCGCAACTTGAAATATAGATAAAGGAGCAACCGGAGGAAAACATGGTTTATTATTTGACAGCGGAAGAAATCATATTTATCCATTACACGGTCATGGAAATGTACGACGACGCAGAACAAGCGGGGATCCAATTCCCCGATAAATTCGCGTGGATGTTGGAAAGACCGAAAACGAAATTGTTCGGGGAGGAACAGTTCCCTTCGATTATTGAAAAGGCTTGCTGCTATTACCATTCCATCGCGACAGGTCATATTTTCCACAACGGCAATAAGCGGACGGCTTTAACCGTATTCGTCACGTTCCTTGATTTGAATGGATATGAATTCACTATGACCAATAAAGAAGCGGAAGATTTCACGGTGTACCTTGTCGAGGATGCCAAGTTCCGGGGAAATGATTGCATCCAGCATCTTGCCCACGAATTAGAGAGTTACATCCGTCCCATCCAAAAACGAAAAGAATGAGGAAAAGAGTGAGGAAAAGAGCGGGCCAAAGCCGGGTCAAGTTCAATTATTGCGTGAAATTCCATCGCCAACCCAGTAAACTTGGATGACAGGACAACAACATCGTTTTTTGCTGCTTTGTTTTTACACAACTGTGCGAACCTTGATCCAAAGCCGCCTTTTCGCTATCCTCAATTTTTAGGTATTGTCAAAAGTTTATCCTCCACACTCACGGTCTTCCCTTGAGTTTCAACGGTTGAACGAAAAAAGCTTTCTACCCCCGGTGTTTCGGCCATCATTGAGGCAACAACACCCAACAGCCAAAACAAAGGGCGGCCTGATTTTTTTCCTCCAGAGCCCGTTGAAACGGATGGTCCGTTGAAGCAGCTTACCCATTGTATCCCCGCTTATTTTTTGGCTATCCTACAACATGGAAGCGAAAGTCTTTCGTCGGAAAATGAGAAAAACGGATTCCGATCATCGTCAGGAATCCGTTCGTCTTGAACGGGTTACCTCTCCGTCCCGCAGCTGCCTCGGCAATGGTCAGCCGCATGGCATGACGCGCACGCCCCTTTGGCGCTTTTTTTCACGTGGCGAACCAGCGTCCAGCCGGCGTAGGCAAAAATCGCTCCGCCGATCACAAGATTCGCGATCATCGATTCTCTCTCCTTTCATGAATAACCAAGCATATGCCCAAACTGATAGACGGCAAACGAAATGACATACGCAACCGTCAGCGCGCATCCGATTGACAACAGCGTCCATTTCCGCGACCCGGTTTCTTTGCGAATCGCCGCCACCGTCGCTAGACACGGCGTATAAAGCAGGACGAACACCATAAAGCTGAACGCCGACAGCGGCGTGAAATGGGAGGCGATCACCTGCTTCAGCCCGTTCGTCTCATGAACGTGGTAAATAATATTCATCGTGGACACGACGACTTCTTTCGCCAAAAAGCCGGTGATCAAAGCCGCGCCCGCCTGCCAGGCGCCAAAGCCAAGCGGGGCGAGCAACGGAGCGATGAGGCCGCCGATGGCGGCGAGAAAACTGTCATCCATGGCAACGCCGACCCCATGCGGCCCGATATACGTCAACAGCCAAATGGCGACCGAACCGCCAAAAATAAACGTGCCGGCTTTGCGAACGAACCCTTTCCCTTTCTCCCATGTGCTCCGCCATAACGTGAGCGCCTGCGGCACGCGGTATGGCGGCAGTTCAATGACAAACAGCGAACTTTCGTTTTTCAAGAGCGTCGATGAGAACAACTTGGCGAGCCCCAAAGCCACTACAATGCCAAGCACGTAAAGTGAAAACACGACAAGCGCCTGCTCGCGGACGAAAAACGTGCCGGCAAACAAGGCGTACACCGGCAAGCGGGCGGAACACGACATAAACGGCAGCGCCAAGATCGTCAACAGCCGTTCTTTCGGCTGCTCGATCGTGCGCGCCGCCATCACCCCGGGAACGTTGCAGCCAAAGCCGATGATCATCGGGATAAACGCCTTGCCGTTTAACCCGATCGCTTCCATCATCCGGTCCATCACCATCGCCACGCGCGCCATGTACCCGGAGTCTTCGAGAAGCGAGATGAAAAAAAACAAAATGAAAATTTGCGGAACAAACACCAGAACCCCGCCGACCCCAGCGACAATCCCGTCCAAAACGAGTGCCTTGATAAACGGCGACGCCCCCGCCCAGTCGAGAAGACGGGACAGCCAATCAGTGAGCGGCCCTGAGAAGAAAGCGTCAAGCTGATCGGCAAGCGGCGTCCCAAGCCAGTTAAACGTGAGCATAAACACGAGATACATCAGCGCCAAAAAAATCGGCAGCCCGACATAACGGTTTGTCACAACCACATCGATTTTTTCCGTCCATGTCAACGGTTTGTTCTCAAGCGCGATCGCCGCAACAGCGATCGCCTCACCGATCCAGCGGTCACGCGTCTCATAAATCTGTTCGGCGACCGAAGATCCGAGCTTCTGTTCCGCCTCTGCGCGGGCTTCTAGAAGCGGAGAAAGATCCAACCGCCCGCGCAAATAGGCGGCGATGCGCTCGTTTCCTTCTAGAAATTGCAACGCCATCCAGCGCTTATCTCCCGGCATGNAGTAAATTCCGGAAAATTATGCCGAAAATTCGGCGACCGAAGATCCGAGCTTCTGTTCCGCCTCTGCGCGGGCTTCTAGAAGCGGAGAAAGATCCAACCGCCCGCGCAAATAGGCGGCGATGCGCTCGTTTCCTTCTAGAAATTGCAACGCCATCCAGCGCTTATCTCCCGGCATGTCATCGGGCAGTTGCTCAGCAATGCGACGGACTGCGCGTTCCACCTCAACGCCGTAATCAATAAAAATGCGGGAATGGTGTCCGTCTTTTGCCGACAAAATGGTGCGCGATAACTCCTTTGTCCCCTTTCCCGTTCGGGCGATGACCGGAACAACTGGGACGCCGAGATGGCGTGACAGCTTGGCGGCATCGATTTTGACGCCGCGTTTTTCAGCGACATCCACCATATTCAAAGCGATGATGAGCGGGCGGCCAAATTCCAATAGCTGAACCGTCAAATGCAAGTTGCGCTTGAGTTGCGACGCATCAACGATATTGACGATTGCCGAGCATGGCTCGGTCAATAAGAAATCAGTCGCCACTCCTTCATCACGGGACAGCGGCTGGAGCGAGTAAATGCCGGGCAAATCGACGACCGGCACACCGTGTTGGCGGAGCACTCCTACTTTCTTCTCAACCGTTACCCCGCTCCAGTTGCCAACATATTCATAAGAGCCGGTTAAACAATTAAACAATGACGTTTTTCCAGTGTTCGGATTGCCAAACAGCGCTACGTACGACATATTTATTTCACCTCAATGGATGACGCCTCTTTGCGCCGTAAGCCGATGGCCTGCCCATCAACTTCGATCATCACCGGTCCGCCAAACGGCATCGCAGCTTTCAACCGCACCATTTTTCCTTCTTTGACCCCTAGATGAAGGAGGCGCTGTTTCAGTCCCTCCTGCTCGACGGCCAAACGGACGACGACCGCCATTTCTCCTTTATGCAAATCGGTCAGCACCATCGTCTTTTCCCCCTATTTCCCTGTCTATTCTCATGTGTGTCAAGAATGATTCTTTTTCTCAATTCCTATCATAGCATAACCGAAGAAAAAGGAAGTGACTTTTTTCACAATCATTCTATATTGTCAACATTTTTTCAAAATTATTCTTCATATTAGTTGAACTCTTCAAAAAAATATATATAATTTCTTGTATATCTTTCCCATCTTTGTTCAAGGAGTGAGTACAGTGAATACACTAGGAAGAATCAGCAACTTTGTCGGCAATACGTTTGCGATTTGGGTGCTTTTGTTCGGAGCGCTTGCTTTTTTCGCTCCCGGCGCGTTTACGTGGATCGCCCCGTATATTGTGCCGCTTTTAGGCATCGTGATGTTTGGCATGGGATTGACGCTTTCAGCAGATGATTTCAAAGAAGTATTCAAACGTCCGCTTGATGTGTTGATCGGCGTCGTTGCCCAATTTCTGATCATGCCGCTTATCGCGTTTTTGCTCGCTTACTTTCTGCCGGTTTCGCGCGAAGTGGCGCTCGGCATTATTTTAGTCGGCTGCTGTCCGGGCGGAACGGCGTCCAACGTCATGACGTATTTGGCGAAAGGAGATACGGCTCTGTCGGTCGCCGTCACGTCTGTTTCGACGATTTTAGCGCCGATTTTGACGCCTTCGCTCATCTTGCTTTTAGCGGGAAAATGGCTGTCCGTATCGGCCGCAGCTTTGTTTTGGTCGATCGTCAAAGTCGTCCTGATTCCGATCCTTTTAGGACTCATCGCCCAGGCTCTGTTCCAAAAGCAAGTCAAAGCGTGCATCCCGGCGCTGCCGCTCGTTTCGGTCATCGCCATCGTGGCCATTGTCGCCGCCGTCGTCGGACAAAACCAGGCGGCCATTGCCAAAAGCGGACTGCTTATTTTTCTTATTGTCGTTGTTCATAACGGATTGGGCTTGCTGCTTGGGTATTGGTTTGCCAAACTGTTTCGCCTGTCACCGCCAAAACAAAAGGCGATTTCCATCGAAGTTGGCATGCAAAACTCCGGGCTTGGTGCGGCCTTAGCGACCGCCCATTTTTCGCCGCTCGCCGCCGTTCCGAGCGCCATTTTCAGCGTCTGGCACAATATTTCCGGTCCGATGGTCGCAACATACTTCCGCAAACAAGCAGATCGCCAGGCGGATGAACAAACGATTTCCGCTTAACCCCTCTCACGCTTTGCCTAGCAACAAAAAAGCTGTCTTCCGAAATGAATGATCGTTTTTCGGAGACAGCTTTTCCGCTCATCTTTCTTATTCCTTGACACCCGGGACAAAAGGCAGGCACCCGCCTTTCACCTCATTTCACAGCGCCCCTTCAAACGGAAACACCATCCGCCCTGCCAGTTCAGGAAAATCAATGAACGGGTTGCGGTTGCCTTGGATGAAAAAAATCGCGCTGTTGCGATGATGTTCATACACCGTCGGTGGAAATTGTTCGTGCCAACGGACAAGGAGCGGAATATCGATTTTGCGCCGAAACGACTTTGCGATCGCCTTTGGGTAGCGAAGCAGAAAGTACAACATCGCCCTTGCCGCCGTCCCTTTGCCGTATTCCGGCTCGAAATAGCCATTATGAACGACTCCGCAACGGTTTTGGATTTGCTCGTCGGGATCTTCCGGATTGTAAAACGGGAAATCCGCGTACGGAAAATTCGACCGCATCGTATTGCACTCCGGCTGGCAAACGAATAAATGATGCAAATCGCCTTTCATCGGTTCGCGGGCGCCAAACCAAGACTGCGGCACGACATGTTCGGCATTGAATTTCCATTGCTGCTCGATCGTTTTCACCCGCTCGTGCACATCGCCGAGCCCATGCTTCATTTTTTTCAACAACTGGCGAAATTCATCGTAGCGCCGTTTCATCGTTTGGACATCTTGGACGATCAACATCTTCGGGTCTTTTCGCTCGCCGGAGTACAAGCTTCGCACCGTTCCGTCCGGCTGCAAGTCGACCCATGTGTACAAATATTCGTCCTTGCTGAAAAAATACGGCAGCCGTCGCTTATGGGTGCGCGCCACCAGTTCGTGATAGCGGACAAACAACACCAATCCGTCCCCTTCAAGCGGCAGATGGCGGTAATACCGTTCGCGCGCCCGTTGGTCTTCATCCGCACGATAATACGCGTCCTCCACCGCGAGTCGCTCGTTCAACTGCTCCAGCTGGGCGGCAACATCTTCCGTTTGCCATTGGCCAAGCTCCTCAAGCCGCCGTTCCGCCTCTCCCATCGGCGCTCCCCTTTCTTTTTTCTTTTAGTGTATCATGGAAGGCGAAAGAGGGCGACAACAGCGTTAATGCAAAAGAAACGATGTCGCGCCGAACAAAACGGCGGCGATGCCGGCGGCGATCAACGATGGGATCAACTTCGTGCGCGCGTATTCCATCACCGGCAAATCCAAAATGGTGCAAAGCGTCACTGTATTGTCGCTGAGCGGCGACGCGAACGCCCCGAATGTGCCGCTTGCAAACACAGCGCCGATGACCGGCAAAATATTCGCTCCTGACTGGCTCGCGAGCGTTACACCAAGCGGCATCAACATCCCCCACGTCCCCCATGACGAGCCGATGAAATAGGAAATGACGGCGCCAAGCAAAAACAAAATCGGAGCGACGAAAAACGGCGGAATCCATTCTTTGACATGGCCCGTAATGTATTGCGAAAACCCTAAATCCTCCGCCACAGCCGACAGCGCCCAAATGAGCGCCAGCATTAAAATGACGGAAATCAGCTCATTGCCGCCTTTAACAAAATGAGTCAATAAATCGTTCAGCTTAAACTTTTGCCAAAGGAAAAAGGCCACTGTAATGATCACGGTAAACAACAGCGCCTCCAACATCGCACCGAGCGCATCGCTTTGCAAAAACGCCTGCCAAAACGTTCTTGCCCCCCGGCGGCCGTCCCACCAACTTAAAAACAACGTCAAGATCTTGACGTTGTTTTTAAGTTGGTGGGACGGCCGCCGGGGGGCAAGAACGTTTTGGCAGGCGTTTTTGCAAAGCGATGCGCTCGGTGCGATGTTGGAGGCGNTTTTCGGCACAATTTTAAGACAAGCACGATCGAAAGCGGAACGATCAAATTCCACGGCTTGACCGGCGTTTCTTTTTGGTAAGCGCGCGGGCATGTCTGCATCGCGTCTCCTTCTTCCCCTTGCGCTTCATTGGGCTCATTGTCAGCCGGCCGCTGTTCTTCCGCCATTTCGAGCGCCAACCGCTCGTTCCAGCTTCGAATCGGCGCCTCTTTCCGCTTTTCGCTTACTGCCGCTTGTTTTTTGCGCGAATAGACAAAAAAACTGTAGTAGAGCCCAACCGCAATAATGGCATACGAGAAAAAGTTAAACGGAATGCTTCGGACGTACACGATGTACGGCTCCGCTCCGATGCCAGCCGTATCAAGCGCCTTATCGATGACCGACACCATATAGCCGACAAACGCGGTGGCAATTGGGATGAGCGCGACAACCGGGTTGGATGTCACCTCAATGGCAAAGCCGATTTGCTGGGACGACAGCCCAAGCCGTTTGCGCAGCGCCTTCATGATCGGCGCGACGGTGACGATGCGAAAATCGGGGTCGCTAAACGTCACCATCGTCGAAATCCACGTCAGCAGCATGGCGGTTTTGGCCGATTTCACTTTTTTGCTGACGAGATGGACGAATCCTTTGATTCCGCCGGTGTATTTGATCATGCTGACAAGACCGGCGAACACATACAAGAAAATGATGATGCGAATGTTGTTCGTCTGCATCAAGTTATCGACGACGTAATGAAGCATCGTCCGCAGCCCGCCAAGCAACGACGGCGTCATGAAATAGCTGCCGACCAACAGCCCGACAAACAGTCCAGGGATCACTTGCTTCGTCCAAATTGAAATCGGGATGACAACTAAAAATGGCAAGAGAGCTTTCCACGACGGTTCCATTGGCCATTCACTCCTTTCTTTAAAAAGTATGGCGATTGTTTCCCTTGTCTATGCAAACGGTCATTGATTTTCCCCCAACAACAGGGAGACGAGTCCACACAAAAAGCGCGCCGCATGGTGGCACGCGCAAGCGAAACCGCTTTCCTGCCTAATAAAAAAATAAAAAGCTGCCAATTAGACAGCTTTCACTGCTTCTCTTCGGGACGGCAGCGCCAACAAGTGGAGCGTCACTTCCGGCTTCGAGCCGATTCGAATGTTCACCCCGGTTTGCCCAAGCCCTTCGTTGATATAAAACGGTTTCCCCTCCCATTCATGATAACCTTTGATCATGTTCCGCTCGGTGAGCGTTTTGCTCATTTTCGCCAAATGGTACGGCTTTGGCCAATGAATTTGCCCGCCGTGGAAATGGCCGGACAACAAGTAGTCAAAATGATAGTCTTTCATATGCGGCACGATGTCCGGATCGTGCGTCAACACGAGGTTGATGCCGTCTTTCACGCCGGCGTATGCCTTTTTGATGTCGCTGCGCCCCGTGTAAAAGTCATCGATGCCGATGATATTGACGGTTTGACCGTTGACGGTGATCGTTTTCGTCTCGTTTTGCAAGACGACGCAGCCGTGCGCCTCAAGCGTCGCTTTCAAGCGCGCAAACGGTTCGCCTTGAAGCACGTAATCGTGGTTGCCAAACACCGCATACATGCCGTACGTCGGTTTCAATGCATTCAGCGCGGCCAAATACGGACTGAGCTTGGCGATGCTTTCCTCACGGTCCAAAAAGTCGCCCGTCAACGCGATCAAATCGATCGCTTCCTCTTTCAGCTTTTCGTATAAATCGTCCGGGGTGATCGACAGTTTTTCAAGATGCAAATCCGATAGCTGCAAAATCCGAAGGGCTCCGTCTCCATCCTCTGAACGGCCGACTTGGACTTTATGCAAAACCGCTTCATACGTGTTGCGGTGGGCTTTGCGAATGGCCAAAGCAAGCAATAACAAGATTGCAAGAAAAACAAAAAAGAATGTCATCGTCTTCTCTCCTCCCTCGATACCCATTATAGTGAAACGGAGGAGAGAAGAAAGAGGGAGTTAGTGGATGAGATGGCAGCCGTACAACGAAAACAATTTTTCCTTTGACATCACCAAATATTTCGGCGGGCGGACAAGCGGCATGAGACGGTGTTGGGCCACTGTCATCATCGGCCAATGGGATGCCATTTTAAACCAACGATAAAATGAATTGCCAATGTCAATGGCATCAAATCCGAGTCTCTCACAACCTTTGTTTAACATCGTCACGCCGATGATCCCTTTTATGCGGGAGGACTGTTTGTGATGGTAAAGATGATGGGCAACATACGGCAAACCGGCTTTCACTTGTTCGAAAATATAACGTCCTTTTTGAATATCGCTTCGATACTGCATCAGTTCGCGAAGCAGACGAACATTATGAAGGTGAATTTTCAACAGCCAGTCATTGGCCGCGATCGTCGTTCCGTCCGAAAGGTGAATGGTTTCACCCTTGTATCGAAGCAAACGGACGCGGAAAATGGAACGACAGCCGTTCTCTTTCCCACCAACATATTCGAGGCGGGAACATGCATAATAGAGCGGATCCATCAGTCCCCATACAGACAACAGCCACTGCGTCGCTTTGCTTCTCATTGGCGGCATCCTTCCCTGCTCGTTCTATCCATTTACATTATGGAATCGATCGAGCGCCATTATAAATGAAAAAAGGAGAAAAAATCGCTGCATAACCAGTCGGGAGACGCGCGTACTGAGGTCCAGTTCCATTTCACCCCCTGCCCCAGGCTGTATCCCACCCGAACACAAGCGGAGCTGATCAACCAAACGATCGGGTTTTTGCAGGAAGGGCTTCGTTTGCTGTCGTTGTAGGGCAGTCGAACCGTGGGACGCACGGGGATGGCTTGGTTCATAGCCTGCCGTTGGGCGGGTGTTCCCAAGAATCTCCCACCTCTAAGCGTTAGCGTAGGTGGGAGAGCGTTCAATAAACCACCAACTCTCTAGAAGGCCGGTGAAAAAAGTACACCCTGAGGCAGGGATTTAGGGGGCTTATGTCGAAAAAGGAAGAAAAATCGTTGGAATGGAGCGTG
>NZ_AYSF01000078.1:0-92861 GCF_000498995.1 Geobacillus thermopakistaniensis | reverse complement strand
CAAAAGGCACGCAAAAACCCGCCGAAAATGGATGCGAAACTGCGGGTGCAAATGCGCTCAGAGATCGCGAAGCTCCATCAGCGCTTGGAAACGACGACCATTTACGTCACCCACGACCAAACGGAAGCCATGACAATGGCCACCCGTCTTGTCGTCATGAAAGACGGCGTCATCCAGCAAGTCGGGACGCCGCGCGAGGTATACGAAAAACCGGAAAACATTTTTGTCGGCGGCTTTATCGGTTCACCGGCCATGAACTTCCTTCGTGGAACGCTGCAAGACGGCAAGTTTGTCGTCGGCCAAACATCGTTTGGCATTCCGGAAGGAAAAATGAAAGTGTTGCGTGAGCAAGGGTATGTCGGCAAGGAAGTGATTTTAGGCATTCGTCCGGAAGACATTCACGACGAACCGCTCTTCCTTGAAGCATCTCCGGCGACGAAAGTTACCGCTCTCGTCGAAGTCGCCGAGCTGCTTGGCGCTGAATCGATGATCTATTTTAGCATCGACAACCAAGAATTGGTCGCTCGCATCGACGCCCGCACGGAAATCAAGCCGGGCCACCGGATTGACCTGGCGCTTGATATGAACAAAGCGCATTTCTTTGACGTTGAAACGGAACGGCGCATCCGGGCGGCGGATGAAAAGTAACCCCCCATTGTTGTTCATATAGATTCATTCGAAGGCGTTCCGAAAAAACGGAACGCCTTTCCTTTCCACTCCATCAACAGCCTTATTCCTTGATAAAACGCACTTCCTCCTCATGGCAAGTCGGACAGTAAAACAAATGAACACATTCATGATTCGTATACGTGCGCAAATAGCCGTCGACAAGCTTCATGACGTCCGCATCCATGTACGGGCTGTAGTCATCGAAATAATCTGTAACTTTCCCATGATCTTCCATTGGTTGCCGGCAGTAGCTGCAATACACCGTCACCCGGCGCAACCCGTTGCACAGCGGGCATACATTCATGCTGCTTCCTCCTCTAAGATGTTCCTTATCTTTACATATTCCCTAATGGTGACGGCGGTAAAACGTTAAAAATTCCCATATTCTCACCATGCATAACAGGCAAAAAACGTCCCAAACTATGAGTACCGCCAGCGAAATCACCCATCCGTTGCAACAGGGACGCTGGCGAAGCCAAAGGCGGGTGGGCCGGTGGGTTCAGCCAAGCTTGGCACACGCCTTGCAGCGTGAAGTGTTGGTGCAAATCCAACCACCCCAACCATCAAAAATTTTTAAGAGGAGATGATCAACGATGGCACGCAACAATAACAACAACCAACTGTTAGTCGCTGGTGCTCAACAAGCCATTGATCAAATGAAGTACGAAATCGCCCAAGAATTTGGTGTGAACCTCGGCGCTGACACGACTTCTCGCGCGAACGGTTCGGTCGGCGGCGAAATTACGAAACGTCTTGTCGCCATGGCTCAGCAACAACTTGGGGGCCAATTCGGCAACATTCAATAACCGCCTTAACGAACAACTTCATATAGATGGCAAACGCCCCGGGCAGTCAGCCCGGGGCGCTTTCATATGGGAACGGGGAGCGAATCAGGCGCCTCCCGCCTGCTCGGCAAGCGGTTGGCTCAATGAGACAAGCACTTTGCGAATGCGCCGATTGTCGACTTGGCGGACGGTGAACGTCAGCGATCCATATTGCAACGTTTCGCCGACTGCTGGAATACGCTCAAACATCTCAAAAATCCAACCACCCAACGTATGCGATTCGCTCCTTGGCACGTCGATGTTCATCACTTCGCAAAATTCATCCAGCGGCAGTTCGGCGCTGAACTCGAAGCTGTGCTCGTCGATTTGGCGCACCGTTTTCACCGCTTCATCATGCTCATCCCATATTTCGCCGACAATTTGCTCGAGAATATCTTCGAGCGTAATGAGTCCAGCGGTGCCGCCAAACTCGTCGACGACGATCGCCATATGCACTTTGCTTTTTTGCAGCTCCGGCAGAAGATCCGACACTTTCATGGACTCGACAACGAACAACGGCTGGCGCAACAAATCGCGGATGCGCACCTCCCGCTTTTGCACAAGCTCGCTGAAAAAGTCGCTTTCCGACAAAATGCCGATCACGTTGTCAATATCCCCTTCATAGACCGGGATGCGGGAATATTTCTCTTCCAAAAACACGTCGCGAATCTCTTCAATCGGCTGGTTCACTTCCACCGCCACCATATCAGCACGCGGCGTGAAAATTTCTCCGACCAAAATTTCATCAAAATCGAGCGAACGTTGGATCAATTCTTTTTCTTTGTTGTCGATGACCCCTTCTTCTTCACTCAGCTCAACCATCACTTTAATATCTTCCTCCGTAACAGCCGGCACAGCCACCCCATTGGCGAACCTCTTGGCGATTCGATCTTTTAAGGCTTGGAGCGACGCCGTAACCGGCGTCATCAACTTCATCAGCCCATAGGCAAGGCCGGCGTATCGGATGGCGAGCTGCTCCGCATGCTCTTTCGCCATCGATTTTGGCAAAATTTCACCGAAGACGACAAATAATACTGTCATCACCGCCAGCGTGGCAAACAAGCCCATCTGTTCCCCAAGCAACGAAACGGCAATGTCCGTAAAGAGCACGACCGTCACGACGCTGGTGAGGCGGTTGGCCACAGCAAGCGCCAACAACACGCGGTCAAGCTGACCGATCACCGCTTGGAGACGCTTATTGTGCAGATGCTCTTCCGCATAATGCCGCAACCGTGCCTTGCTTGCCGAAGAAAACGCGGCTTCTGCTGAAGCGAACAGTGCATTGGCGAGCAGGGAGAGGAAAAACCACCCGAACAACCTTAACGGCCACTCTTCCAATGAATCTTCACACTCCTATGGATGGTGACTATGTTATTCATATCCATTTTTCCGCCGAATCATGCTTGTAAAAGCCACACTTGCCGCGCTAAGCGGAAACAAAGCGATGCGACCGGCAGCAGCCGTTTTCGCTCTTCCTATCTTAAATATAACAAATTTTTCGCCAACTGACTATAGCTGGCGAGTTATCCTTCCATATAAATCCAGACAACCAAAAAGAAAAATGCGCCGGATGAACCGAGGCGCATCATGATTCAAGCCAACAGGAACCAATCAAATACACAAGAACAAGCAATGAGGCAATGTTGAATGTCACCGACCACTCGGCCATTCGTCTTCCCCTCCCTTTTCTTCCCCTCTTTCATCGTACCATATTGCCGGCGGGAAAAGCAGGGAGGAGAAGGGTGTCTTTTTGACAGTTTGATGAACAAAACAAGGGCGTCCTCCCATCAATGGACGCCCTTATTTCATTTTCCCTCGTTTCAACCTAAATAGCGGTAATAGATCGCCTTTGCCTCCTGCACGTCTTTCGTGCCGTGCACAAGCGCACGGCCGTCGCGAAAGACAACCAATCGCTTGTCGCCGAGCGAAACGGAGACAAGATACGGGTTCGCTTCCGCTTGAAGCCCTTGGCGGCGAAACAGCTCCGCCAATTCATTCAAGTCGTACTGGCGCGGGGCAGGCGGACGGATTTGCACAGAATCGCGCCCGCACAAGACGGCAGTCTTCGTCCGTTGTTCATAGGAAAGAAACGGATAAGATGGATGACGTCCGCACGTCGGGCAACCGTCCTTTTTCACCCCGTCAATGCGAATGGAGGCGTATTCGTTCGTCCAAAGGTCAAACGAAACGAGCTTGCCGCGGAGCGCCGACCAGTCCTCCACTAAAATTTTTAACGCCTCAGCCATCTGATAGCTGACAACCATTTGCACCGCTGGGCTGATAATGCCGGCCGTATCGCACGTCAATCCCCCTTGCGGCACCGTTTCAAGCAAGCAATACAAACAAGGCGTGCGGTTCGGAATGAAGGCGCAGCTTAAACCGTAACTGCCGACACAAGCGCCATAAATCCACGGAATGTTGTACTTGTAGGCAACGTCATTGAGGACAAGGCGCGTATCAAAATTATCTGTCGCATCGATCCATAAGTCAGGGCGTTGCTTGAGGGCGATCGTTTCCAATTCTTCTGGGCCGGCGTCGCCGACAATGGCCTCGATCTCAACCTCGCTGTTGATTTGTTCAAGGCGCCGTTTGGCAGCGATCGCCTTTGGCAGCCGCTCCTTCGCATCCGCTTCGCTGTACAGTTGCTGGCGTTGCAAATTGCTCCATTCGACGTAATCGCGGTCAATGATTGTCAATTTGCCGATGCCGGCGCGAACGAGCGCTTCGGCGTTGCCTGTGCCGAGCGCTCCGGCGCCGACTAACACGACATGCTTTCCCCGTATTTTCTTTTGCCCTTCCTCGCCAATCGGTGCAAATAGTTGCTGCCGGGAATACCGTTCGTTCAAACAACACTCATTCCTTCCGTTGGACTGCTCGCTGACGCGTACCGTTTTTTCGGGATGCGTCCGGCTTCATAGCCGAGCCGGCCCGCTTCCACCGCCAGCTTCATCGCTTTCGCCATTTTCACTGGATCGGCCGCGCCGGAAACAGCGGTGTTCAAGAGCACCCCATCCGCGCCAAGCTCCATCGCCAGCGCCGCGTCCGCCGGTCCACCGATGCCGGCGTCGACAATGACCGGCACGTTCGCCTGCTCAATGATAAAGCTCAAATTGAGCGGATTGATGATGCCTTGCCCGGACCCGATCGGCGAGGCGCCCGGCATGATCGCATGGCAGCCAAGCTCCTCTAGCCGCTTCGCCAGCACGACATCATCGGATGTGTACGGCAACACGATAAACCCTTCCTCAAGCAGCATTTCCGCCGCTTTCAACGTCTCGATCGGGTCTGGGAGGAGCGTTTTGTCGCAGCCGATCACTTCTACTTTTATCATATCACACAATCCGGATGCCTTGGCGAGTCGGGCGATGCGCACCGCTTCTTCGGCCGTTTTCGCCCCGGCGGTGTTCGGCAAAAGCTTATATTTGCTTAAATCGAGCTGCTCTAAAAAGTTCGGCTGCTCCGGGGAAAAGATGTTCATCCGCCGGACGGCGAACGTTAAAATTTCCGCCCCTGATGCTTCCACCGCTTCTTTTTGCACGTCCAAGCTCGGATATTTGCCCGTGCCGAGCAACAGCCGCGAAGAAAATTCATATGGGCCAATTTTCAACATCATCAACCGCCTCCTACAAAATGAACGATTTCCACGCGATCACCATCGCATAGCACCGTCGTCCCATACTCATGTTTTTGGATGATGCGGACATTGACTTCGACGATGCAAAGCTTGTTCTCAAGCCGGAAATGGGCAAGCAAATCGCCCACCGTTTTCACCTCGTCGGGCACGGCGACCGTCTCCCCGTTAATCACTAACGTCATTCCACCCCCACCTTTCCGATATGGCGTGTCAACGAAAATGGCGCAAGATCAAACGCCGTCTCTTTCCGCTCCACTAAGTCGGCGACAAGCAGACCGGTCAATGGGCTGAGCAAAATGCCGTTCCGGTAATGTCCGGCAGCGACGAATAAGCCGCGCCGCTCCGGATGCTCGCCTAGATAAGGCAAGCCGTCTTCGGTCTGCGGCCGAATGCCGCTCCATGATGCCACCCATTCCGCCTGTTCGATGTCCGGAACAAGGTGGGCGGCGCGGTGAAGCAAGTTCATCACCCCACCGGCCGATACACGTCGATCGAACGTGCCGGGCGTGGACGTCGCTCCGATGAGCAGCCGGTTTCCTGATTTCGGAACGATGTAGCAGCCGTTTTTCGCAAATACAGTCGTTTGCAACAACGGAACCGGGGCGCGCACCATGACGCATTCTCCTTTGACCGGATAAACGGAAAGCGAAAGCCCGACCCGCGCGCCGAGCCGCGCCGCCCAAGCGCCGGAAGCGATGACGACCGCCTCGGCGGCAAACGTCCCGCCTGTTGTGTCTAACACATGCCCACTGCTGTCGGAACGGATGTCGAACACTTCCGTATACTCGTACAGACAAGCGCCGGCGGAGGCGGCGGCATAGGCAAGAGCGGCGGCCAAATCCGGAGCGCTCACTTGCCCATCGCCAGGGATGTACATCGCGCCGGCAAGCGCTTCCGCCGCAAGACGCGGCTCCATTTCAAGCGCCTCCCCTTTCGTGAGCCACTGCACCGGTTCGCCTATGCCCCGCCAAAATGTATAATGGCGATAGAGATCGTCTGCTTCCTCTTCCGTTGTCGCTAGTTTGATCAATCCTTTTTCGACAAGGCCGATATCGATGCCGGTCCTCTCCCTCAGCTCTTCAGCCAAGGCCGGCATGAGAGCTCGGCTTTGCAAGGCAAGCGGCACAAGCGGGCTTGACGTCGAAAACTCGGATTGCGCCCCAAGCATGCCGGCTGCCGCGCTTGACGCCCCGCTTCCCATCGTTCCTTTTTCAAAAATGGCGACGCGATGCCGCCGCTTGGCGAGCTCAAAACCGATGGCCGCCCCAATCACCCCGCCGCCGACGATGGCGACGTCATACCGATGCGTCATCCCCTATCCCCTCCCTTTCACGATGTCTGCCAGCCGTTTAGCCTCAGCAACGGGGTCAGCAGCGAAAAAAACAGCCGACAATACTGCCACCCCGGCTGCGCCCGCTTCCAGCACCCGACGAGCGTTGCCGGCGTGAATGCCGCCAATGGCGATGACTGGAATGGACACGGCGGCCGCGATTTCCGCAAGCGAGTCCAGACCGCGCGGCGGCAAACCGGGCTTGCTGTCCGTCGGAAAAATATGGCCATACAAACAAAAGTGAGCGCCATCCTGTTCGGCCTGTTTCGCCTCCTCCGACCCGTGCACCGAGCAACCAACCGTCAAGTCCGGAAACGAGCGGCGGACGGCGCGCACCGGCAGGCTGTGATAAGCAAGCTGCACACCTTTGACACCGTAGACAGCGGCGACATCAACCCGGTCATTGACGATGATTTTTTGCAGCGGCACCCCGACGCGAAGCAGTGCCGCGACAAACGCCGCCACTTCACGCGCCGTCTTCCCTTTTTCGCGAATATGAATCAGGTCGGCATACGGATGGGTGTGCGCACAAATCGCGGCAAATTCGTCAACCGTCTGACGCCCGGTGGAAACGAAATGGAGAACCCCCATCGCCATCCCTTTCTTTCTACCGTACATCGCTTATAGAAATATACGGATAATGAACACCGACATAGTAGGCGGCGAACATCAAAGCGGCAAACAAGGCGACAAGCCAAATATCATATTTGCCGAACCCGATTTCATAATAAAACGTGCGCCGCCCGCTGCCGGAAAATTGTTTCGCTTCCATCGCCACGGCGATGCGCTGGGCGCGGCGGATGCTTTGCGACAACAGCGGAATGGCGTAGCGCTTCACTTTGCTGAGGACGCCCTTATTCGGCACGCCGCGCACTGTTAACGCATAGCGGATCGCCTGAAACTCTTCAAGCATAATCGGCAATAGGCGAACGGCCGCCAAAAAACTGTACGCATACTTTGGCTTCAGTCTCAACTGCTGCATGAGCGAATAAAACAACGGAACCGGCCGGGTCGTCAGCGAAAAAATCAATCCGAGAAGCCCAAGCGCCAAAGCGCGAAACCCGATGTGCACCCCGCGCCAAAAACTTTCCGCTGTAACATGGATGAGCCCCCAGCGAACCCATGTCGTCGTTCCCTCGCCAAACATCATCATCGATGAAGCCGTCGAAACAAACACGAGGAAAAACGGCAAAAACAGCCAAAACAACACATTCGCCGGATAGCCGGTGCCAAAGCAAAACAAAACGAAGAGAGCGAGCGAAACGTTAATCAGCACGTTCGGGTTATGAATGAACAACACAGCGAAAAAGAGCACGACAAGCACAATGAGCTTCAAACTCGGGTTCGTCTCATGAAGCCATGTCTCGCGGCAGCGAACCTCCCATTTCATCACCCTGCCCCACCTTCCGCCAACACCGGCTCTCGGATGTCAAGCCGTTCGTCCCGAACGAGCGCCCCATCTTCAATCACCCACTGTCTCGTCGCAAAGCGGCGGACGATTTGTTCGTCATGTGTAACCATCATGATCGCCGCCCCTTGTTCACGGTATGCTTCAAGCATTTCGAGCAACGCGAACGTATTTTTTGCATCTTGCCCAAATGTCGGCTCATCAAGCAAAAAGAGGCGCTGGCCGGCGACGATCGAAGCGGCGACGCTCAACCGCCGCTTTTGTCCGACCGACAGTTGGTACGGGTGCTGGTCTTGCTGCTCAACAAGGTCAAATTCACGCAACAGACGGTCGACGATTCCCTCAATTTCCTCTTCCGGCCGCCCCTCAAGCCGAAGCGAGTAGGCGAGCTCTTCGCGAACGGAATGGGCGACAAATTGCCATTCCGGATTTTGGAAAACGAACGCAATATGGCGGTAAAGCGGGTGTTGCCGCTTGATGTCGGCGCCTAGCAGCATATACTCTCCGTCCGTGCGGATGAGTTGCATAAGCGCGTGCAGCAACGTGCTTTTACCGGCGCCGTTTTTTCCGGTGACGGCAATCCATTCGCCGGCGTGCACCGTTGCTTCAGGAACATAGATTTTCGCCTCCCGGCCGCGGAACCCGCGAAAACGGGCGAGGCGAAGAAGCTCCTCGCCTCGATGGCGATTTCGCCGCCTTGCCGTCCGGTCATAGTCATCCCAGACGCCTGGATACCAAATCCCTTCAGCGGCAATGACGTCTTTATAGTCGGAAAACACCGCCTTCGCCTCGCCGTCGGCGATGATGCGCCCATCGCGGCCGAACAAGACAATGCGATCCACAAAGTCGAGCACATGGTCAATTTTATGCTCGACGATGATGACCGTTTTGCCGCGGCCCACCTGCTTCACCGTTTGCCATACCGCCTTCGTCCCTTCTTCATCAAGCAGCGCCGTCGGCTCATCCAAAAACAAGACATCCGGCTCAAGCGCCAGCACCGAAGCAAGAGCCAATCGCTGCTTCATTCCACCGGAAAGCGTATGAATATCCGTATGCGGAGCGATCTCCAAACCGACTTGGTTCAGCAGGGCACGGATGCGGACGGGCATCTCGTGGCGCGGCACGCTTCGATTTTCGAGGGCAAAAGCGATTTCCTCGTCCGCATACGGCATGCAAAATTGCGCATCAGGATCTTGGAAAACATAGCCCCACCGTTCCGGCCGCTTAAGGCGCTCCGCTTTCATCGGCACATCGATCGAGCGGGGAATGATGCCAGCCATCACTTGCAATAATGTCGACTTGCCGCATCCGGACGGACCAAGGAGGAGCACTTTCTCCCCCTCGGCAATCGAAAGCGACAAGTCGCGAAACAGCAGCCCGTCGCTCCCGGGAAATTTCAGGCGCAGCCGATCAATCGCAATTGCTTGTTTCATCGCCATTCGCCGCCTTACCGGTTCAATGCATCGTAATCGTCTTTCGAGGCCGGCCGCCACATTTGCGTCACTCCGGTTTTTTCGAGCGCTTTCGCCAATGAAACAGCAAGCACGCCGGAGATGAGGATGGCGCCGATAAAACGCGCCAGCAAAAAGAGCGCCATATTCCATGGGGCGAGCGCCTCAATATAGCCTTTGTAAAAGTCCATGATGAGCGAGCCAATCGTCGCCCCGACCGCGCCGAGCGATACAACGAACGTATCAAAGCGCCGATAGCGGAAGGCGGCAAAGACGAGCTCGGCCAACAGCCCTTGAACGACCCCGTAAATGAGCACTTCAAGCCCCCATTGCGATCCCATGATCAGCTCGCCGGACGAAGCCGCAATCTCCGCGAGCAACGCCACCCCTGGCTTGCGAATGAGCAAATAAGCGAGCGAGGAGGCGATAAACCACATGCCGTAAATGAGTTGATCGAGATGAAACCCTACTGCTCCCACCGCGCTATATAGCGGGCCCCATAATTTGTAAATAATGCCAAACACAATCGCAATGACGATCGTCGTTAAAATATCCACCAATTTTAACCCTTTTGTCTTCACTTCCATCCTGTTCTCCTCCTTGTCTCACGTCAACGGCTCGCCGCCAATTCAGCCGACGGCCACTGCTCAAGCCGATACGCCATCTCCCAAAACTCGTACTCATATTCGCTGCTGATGAGGAAATGCCGCTTCATCCGATGGCGATCCTCTTCGGTGACCTCGTCAGCGATGTCGTCAAGCCGCGCGATTTGCTCTTCCACAAGCGAGCGGAACCAGTCCGAACTGTAGGTGCCGATCCATTTTTCATAAATCGGATCGTTCGGGCGGCACGTTTTCAAGCGCTCGCCAATTTCGTAATACAGCCAGTAGCACGGCAAAATGGCGGCGATAACATCACCGAGATGCCCTTCGTACGCCGCGCGGTACATGTGCGACGTATAGGCGTACGCCGTCGGCGCCGGAATGAACGCCGCCCTTTCCTCTTCTGTAATGCCCAAGAGCTCGGCGAACGTTTCATGCAGAGACAGCTCGGCTTCGCACGTGCTTTGTGCATGGTGCGCCAACCGGGCTGTCGTCGCCAAATCCGGCGATTTCGCCGCCCCGATCGCCTGCACGCGGGCAAAATGGCGCAAATAATAGGCATCTTGCATCACGTAATAGCGAAACTTCTCGCGCGCAAGCGTCCCTTGGCCAAGCTCCTGAACAAACGGATGGCGGAAACTCGCCTGCCAGATCGGATCGGCCGCTTGGCGCAATTGTTTGGCAAATGACATTCGTTTTCCCCCTTTTTGGCAAAATAAAAACGCCGCTTCCTTTGCCGATTGGCGTAAAGAAAGCGGCGTGGGCATGCGACGTTGGCAAGGCAAAGCCTAGCCTTGCTGTGCTGCTCCTCCACTTCCCTACGCTGGCATTACCCAGATCAGGTGCTAAGGGTCTCAAAGGCACACTTTGATCTCAGCCTTTCTAAAGGCCCCCCTAGTGGATGATGGTGCAATTTTCAGTTTTCTTTACACTTAATCATACCATGGCACGAACGATTGTCAATCTTTTTTTCTCCGACGTTGCGCTATGCGTTGCAATCCGCTATGATGGAAACGCAGCAATTGACGACGGAATGGGAGTGGAAACGATGGCGAAGGTCATCCTGAAAAGAGAACGGAAAAAACGGCTTGAGCAAGGGCATCCATGGATTTTTCAAAGTGAAGTTGACCGCATCGAAGGCGATGCTGCGCCGGGCGACTTCGTTGACGTTTACAATCATCAAGGGTATTGGCTGGCGAAAGGATATATCAACCCCGCTTCGCAAATCATCGTCCGCGTCTTGACGCAAAACCCAAACGATGAACTCGATGAGCGCTTTTTCATCGACCGCATCCGTCAGGCGTGGGCGTACCGTGAACGGATGATTCCCGGCGTTCGCTCCTGCCGCGCCGTCTATGGCGAAGCCGACTTTTTGCCCGGATTGATCGTCGACAAATATGAAGATGTGCTTGTTGTGCAAATTTTGGCGCTCGGCATGGAAAGGCGGAAAGACTGGATTTTGCGCGGCTTGCTTGACGTGTTTGCCCCAAGGGCCATTTATTTGCGCAACGATGTGTCCGTTCGGGAGCTTGAGGGTCTCAAACAAGAAAAAGGCTTTTGGTACGGGGAAGCGGAAACGGAAATCGAAATCGAGGAAAACGGCGTGAAATACATCGTCGATATTGAAAACGGACAAAAAACAGGCTTTTTCTTCGACCAACGGCAAAACCGCGCCGCTCTTCGTCCGCTCATCGGTCCGGAGACAACCGTGCTCGACTGCTTCACCCATACCGGCTCGTTTATGCTAAACGCTTGTCTGTATGGGGCAAAACATGCTACTGCCGTCGATATTTCTGAACATGCCATCGAAACGGCGAAACGGAACGCCGCGTTAAACGGATTCACGAACGTTGAATTTGTCGTCGCCAACGCCTTCGACTATTTGCGCGAGTCGGTGCGCGCCGGCAAACAGTGGGATGTCGTCATCATCGACCCGCCGGCGTTCGCGAAATCGGCCCATGCCGTCCCGAAGGCGCTGCGCGGCTATAAAGACATTAACTTAAACGGATTGAAGCTTGTCAAAGACGGCGGCTTTTTCGTCACATCAAGCTGCTCGTACCACGTCCGCCCGCACCTATTTCAAGAGATGATCGCTGATGCGGCATTTGACGCGAAAAAAGTGCTGCGCCAAGTATATTGGAACGGCGCCGGCTACGACCACCCGAAACTCCTTGCCGCGGAAGAAGGCGACTACTTAAAATTCGCCATTTACGAAGTGCATTCCCGGCGGTGACGAGCCGCCCTCAAAGGCCGTTTCGATGCGCCGCTGGGCAGAAAAAACGCCTAGGGGTTATCCCTAAGCGTTTTTTCGTTCCCTGGGGCGAAGCGATTGTTCTTTATGCAAGACCGACAGATAGACAAGCATCGAAAGGAACACCGAACCGCTAGCAGCTAAATAAATGCTCGGATAGCCGAACCAATGGCTGATTTGGCCAAACACTATCGCCCCGACGCCGACCCCTAAATCAAAAAACGAGAAAAATGTCGCGTTCGCCATTCCCTTGCGGTGGGCAGGCGCCCGCTCGACGGACCACGCCTGCAGCCCCGGTTGCACCATGCCAAAGCCGAAACCGTACAGCACCGCCGCCAAAAGCAACGCCCATTCTCCCGGCAGCCAAGCGAGAAGAAGCATCGCCAGCAAAATAAGCCCCGCACCAGGGAGAAAGACGGCCCGATGCCCTTTTCGGTCATACAACTGGCCAGCGAACGTTCGCGTCACCATCAAGGCAAGCGCGTAAAGCAAAAAGTACAGCTGCAGGCCGCCGATCTGTTTTTGCGCCGTATATAGAGGCAAGAATGAGGCGATGCCGCCGAACGTCACCGTCAAGAAAAACAACAGCAACGACGGGGTCAAAGCGCTTTTTTCATACAAATCCCATCTGTTCGCCCCTTTGCCATGCACGGCTTCCGCTTTTTTATACGTGATTGCGGCGGCAAACAGCACCGAAGCGACTCCAAGCGCCGCACAAATGGCAAACAGATGGCTAAACGGAATCATAGCGGCAAGCACAAGTCCAAGCGACGGACCAAACGCCAAGGCGATATTCCCAGACAGCCCGTAATAGCCCATTCCTTCCCCGCGGCGACTCGCTGGAATGATGTCCGTCGCCACCGTTCCGGAAGCGGTTGTCGAAAACCCCCAGCCGATTCCTTGGACGACCCGCATCAAAAAGAGAAGGAAAATGCTTGAGACCAAGCTGTAGGAACCGACAGAAATGACAAAAATGAGAAGCCCCAATAAAAACACAAACCGGCGCCCTTTCGTCTCAAGCGCATGGCCGGCGAACGGACGGACGATGAGCGCCGAAAACGTAAACACACCGACGACAACGCCAATCAGCTGATCATTGCCGCCCAAATGCTCGACAAACAGCGGAAGGGTCGGCAACGTCATTTGAAACCCAAGAAACACAAAAAAATTGGCCAAACAAATCAAAACAAAATCTTTCGTCCATATTTTTTCTTTTTGTTCTGCAATAAGCGGCTGCTGCTCCGCTCCCATACCGATCCCCCTTGCGAACTATGTATTTCGTGTCCCTTAATATTTGTTAGTATAACATAATCCTATGCCGCCGTTTAAGCAAAATGCTATTTCACCGTTCTCCCGGCAGGATGACGACAAAAAAGCCCCGCCCAGCCGGCGGTTCCCGGGTGTTGTTTGCGCAGCACCATCCTTCTATGATGCATGAAGAAAAAAGCCGCCGAAGAATCGGCAGCCTTTACCATCCTTTTCGTTTGCGCAACGACGCAACTTGCGCGGTATGATGCTTCCCATGCCATGCATACAACGCGGTCAATACATACAGCGGCATCTCCCCCGCTGCCCCTTCCGGCCGAACGGTTCGGTGAAAATCTGCCTCCGTCATCGATTCAAGCAACGCCGCCCATCGCGCATGCAGCCCGTCAAGC
The DNA here is from genome assembly GCF_000498995.1 of Geobacillus thermopakistaniensis. NCBI lineage: Bacteria > Bacillati > Bacillota > Bacilli > Caryophanales > Anoxybacillaceae > Geobacillus > Geobacillus thermopakistaniensis. The sequence goes on along the minus strand of NZ_AYSF01000078.1, from coordinate 79,034 downwards.
AATAAAAGCGACGGTTCAATGGGCAACAAGCAAGCATCGGCCGTTTTCGCCCATTCGCTTTCCGCAAACGGCTTCACCGTTGGGCCGTCTTCCGTCACTCCCCATTTCGTGCGCAAAAACGCATTCATGCTTGCATCAGCCAAATGATGGACGACTTGGGCAACCGTCCAGCCGCCTTCGCGGTACGGCGTGTTCAGCTGCTCATCGTTCAAGCCGGAAACAGCGGTTCTTAAGTCGCTCGGCAGCCCGCGGATGGCAGCAATCCACTCTTGCACCTCCCCAGCCTCAAACTGCTGCGGCGCTTGAAACGTTCCGATCGGGTAGCGAATCGGATCGACCGTTGCCATGTTGATCATCTCCCTTCCGTATGCATTTATTCCACACGGAAAGGCAAATTCCTTCTTATTCTTTCCAGATGTATACGCGCGCCTCGTACGGCTTCAGCTTAAAACGCGTCGCATTTTTATGCGGACGGACCGGGTAGTTCGAAAGCGCCAAATCGCTTGACTGAAGGCGGAAGCCGTCATAGCGGTAAAGTGAAGGACGATCGGATACGTTGACAATGATAAGCGCCCGATCGCGGCCAAGCGTTCTTGTGTACGCGTAAATGGATGGGTTGTTTTCCAAAAGCAGATCGTACGTTCCATAAACAAACAGCTCGTTCGCTTTCCGAAGCTGAATCATTTGTCGATAAAACGACCATACCGAGTTCGGGTCGCGCCGCTCGGCCTCGACATTGATCGTACGATAGTTTTCGTTCACCTTGATCCATGGCGTACCTGTCGTGAATCCAGCGTTTGGGGCACCAGACCATTGCATCGGGGTGCGCGAGTTGTCGCGCCCGGTTTTCCAAATGATCTTCATCACTTCCTCATGTGTCCGGCCGTTCGCCCGTTCGAGTTCATACAGACGCAAGGCAGCGACATCGCGGTAGTCGCGAATGTCGGAGAATTGCACGTTCGTCATCCCGATCTCTTGCCCTTGGTAAATGAACGGCGTCCCTTGCATGAAAAAGTAGAGCGCGCCAAGCGCCTTCGCGCTCTCCGCCCAATACTCGCCGTCATTTCCCCATGTCGACACTGATCGAGGCAAGTCGTGGTTTTCCAAAAAGAGCGCGTTCCACCCACGGTTTTCCAATCCTTTTTGCCATTTCGTCAACGTCCGCTTCAGCCGGCGGACATCGATCGAACCATCGGCTTTCCTTTTCCAAAGCCCTAAATGCTCAAACTGAAAAATCATATGAAACACGCCGTTTTCTTCCCCGACCCATTGTTCGGCCTCATCAACCGTTACTCCGTTCGCCTCGCCGACCGTCATAATGTCATATCGTGCAAACGTTTGCTCTTTCAACTCTCGCAAATACTCCATAATCCCTGGCTGGTTCATGTGCGCAGCAAATGACGGCACGTACTTCAGCCCCTTCGGATTTGGCAAATCGGGAAGACCCGGCTTTTTCTTAATGTGGGAAATCGCGTCGATGCGAAAGCCGTCGATGCCTTTATCCAGCCACCAGTTGATCATGTCATACAGCGCTTGGCGCACCTCGCTGTTTTCCCAGTTCAAATCGGGCTGTTTCACATCGAAAAGATGTAAATAGTACTGACCCGTCCGCTCGTCATACTGCCATGCCGAGCCGCCGAAAATGCTTTCCCAGTTGTTCGGTTCGCGCCCATCTTTGCCGTCGCGCCAAATGTACCAGTCGCGCTTCGGATTGTCTCGCGATGACCGCGATTCGATAAACCACGGATGCTCATCACTCGTATGATTGATGACCAAATCCAAAATGATTTTCAACCCGCGCCGATGGGCTTGGGCAAGCAATTCATCGAAGTCATCCATCGTTCCAAACTCATCCATAATGGCATAATAATCGCTGATGTCATATCCGTTATCGGCGTTCGGCGACCGGTAAATCGGACAAATCCAAACGATGTCGACTCCAAGCTCCACCAAATAATCCAGCTTTTCGATGATGCCGCGAAGATCACCGATGCCGTCGCCGTTGGCATCCATAAAGCTGCGAGGATAAATTTGATACGCAACGCCTTCTTTCCACCATGTTTTTTTCAAGGCTGCCTCCTCCTTGTGCACACGTTTTCACTATTAACTGTACACTATATTGGTGCGGTAAACAACTTCTCTTTTTCTCAAAAAACAGCCGTTTGGCGGGGCTGCACGCTCCTGCCAAACGGCTGGGTTGAACAACTGGTCACTCACCGGTTGCGCGGCTCGCTTCGTAAATTTTTAAATTGTGATATACCACCTCGAGCATCGGAGCATGGATGCCATGCCGCTTCGCCAATGCTAGCAAATACCCTTGCAAATGATCGGCTTCAATGAGCTGTCCTTTTTCCATATCGCGCTGCATGGACGATTTCATCGTTGGGGCGATCTGCTCGAGCTGGGTGCGCTGCCGCTCGGCCATTTCATCGGTCAGCGGCGCCCCATGCGCCTGAATGATCGTTTTGATTTCCCGAAACAGCCGATCGATGATGACGCTCCCGTACTCCCCGGAACGGATCGGCCCGATCGGGGCGCGGAACAGCGTTGTCACGCCCGACATCGTCGCGATAAACAAATATTTGTTCCACATATCAGCTGCAATTTGTTCGCTTAGGCGAAAGCAGGCGTTAGCGCCGGCAAACAACGATGCAAGCACCTCCGTTCGCTCGCTCCGCCCGTTTGGCCATTCACCGAAACGCATCTCATGCGCCGGGCTCGTTTGGATGATCTCCCCTCTCTCGTTTAACGTCGTTTCGATAAAGCAAAGCCCGCCTAAGACATTCTCGCGGCCGAACGCCTTCCATAACGCATCCATATGGGCCATGCCATTTAACAACGGCAAAATCATCGTCGCCTCTCCAACATACGGTTTCGCGTCGGCGATGGCGCCGTCTAAATGGTACGCTTTGCTTGAGAACACGACAAGATCAAATGGCTCGGCCGATTCGCCGGCAACAAGCAATTTCGGCGCCAATCTCACATCGCCATGGACACTGTGGATGACAAGCCCATATTTCTCCAGTTCCTGTTTTCTGCGCTCGCGAACAAGAAACGTTACGTCCACCCCTTTTTCAAGCAGACGGCCGCCGAAATACCCGCCGACCGCTCCTGCTCCGACAAACAGAATGCGCATCATATGTACAGCTCCTTTCTCCACTGAGGGTTGATCCAACGCTCCCAACGTCTTTCACAAAAACCATGCCGCCAATCGAACATTTTCTCAGCGATGATGAACAAGAAGAAAAAAGGAAGAAGGGAACGCGCCCCTCCTTCCTTCCCGTTTGCTAGCAGCAACGCGACACTTTGCCGCCTTTAGCATTGTAGCGTGCCTCTTGCGCCTCGCAGAAAAACTCTTTCCGCGACTTAATCGGCTCGCCAGGATGATGGGTTTTCATATGCTCGACATATTTTTCATAGCTCGGCACACCGACAAGCAAGTCAAGAAACTGCCGGCGATAAGCCAAAACGTTTTGCAGCCATTTAGGCATAGTGCTTCGCTCCTTCTCCATCGCGCGGCACGTACGGCGCTTCCTTGAGCGGCACATGTTTGTTTTGCAATACTTTGATCCAAATGTTCAACGCCGAGATCAGCATCGCGATCACAACGAGCATGAAAATCGCGCACAATGTCGCATCAATGTAATCGTTCATAATAATTTGCCGCATTTGCGCCTCATTCGTTGCCGGCGCCAAAATTTTGCCTTGGCTCAAGCTGTCTTGGAACATTTTCGCATGCGACAAGAAACCAATTTTGACATTTTCGTGGAACAGTTTTTGATACCCGGCTGTCAGCGTGACGACCAAAAGCCATGTTGTCGGCACGAGCGTGACCCAAACATATGCCTTTTTGCCCATTTTAAATAGAACCGTCGTCGCAAACAACAAGGCGATGCCAGCCAACATTTGATTGGCGATGCCAAACAGCGGCCATAGCGTGTTGATGCCGCCGAGCGGGTCGACGACGCCTTGGTACAGGAAGTAACCCCACGCCAGTACGCAAAGGGTCGTAGCGATCAAGTTCGAGGCAAGCGAATCCGTTTTGCCGAGCGGTTTGTAAAACGTGCCCATAATGTCTTGGATCATGAAACGGCCGACGCGCGTGCCGGCGTCAATCGTCGTCAAGATGAACAGCGCTTCAAACAGGATGGCAAAGTGATACCAGAACGCCATAAGCGCCTTGCCGCCGATGACGCTCGATAAAATGTGCGCCATCCCGATCGCCAACGTCGGCGCCCCGCCCGTGCGTGACAACACCGTTTGTTCGCCGACGTCTTTCGCCAGCTCCGTCAGCATGTCAGGGGTGATCGTAAATCCCCACGACGACACGACTTTGGCCGCCTGAACGACATCCGTGCCGATCACTGCCGCCGGGCTGTTGATGGCAAAATACGCCCCTGGCGTCAAGACGCAAGCCGCCACCATCGCCATAACCGCGACGAACGACTCCATCAACATCGCACCGTAGCCGATCGGCCGCGCATGGCTTTCAAGCTCAATCATCTTCGGCGTTGTGCCGGATGAAACGAGCGCGTGGAATCCAGACACCGCGCCGCAAGCGATCGTAATGAACAAGAACGGGAACAAGTTGCCTGCAAACACCGGCCCGGTGCCATCGATAAATTTCGTCACTGCCGGCATTTGCAAGTCCGGCATGACGACGAAAATGCCGAGCGCCAATCCGACAATCGTGCCGATTTTCAAGAACGTGCTCAAATAGTCGCGCGGCGCCAACAACAGCCATACCGGCAACGCCGAAGCGACAAAGCCATAAATGATCATTAAGATGGCGATCGTTTCCCCTTTTAGCGTAAACATCGCCGAGAGCGTCGGGTGCTCCGCGACATATTGCCCGACCACGATCGACAAAATCAACAGCACAAATCCCCCAAGCGACGCTTCAGCAACGCGCCCTGGACGGATGAAGCGCATGTAAATGCCCATCAAAATCGCAATCGGAATCGTCGCGGCGATCGTAAACATCCCCCACGGGCTTCCGACAAGCGCTTTCACGACAACGAGCGCCAATACGGCCAATAAAATAATCATAATGCCCAAAATGCCAAGCGCTGCGATAAAGCCCGTCACCGGACCCATTTCTTCCTTAATCATTTCGCCGAGCGACTTCCCGTTGCGGCGCATCGAAGCGAACAAAATGACAAAGTCTTGCACCGCTCCGCCGAGCACAACGCCGATCACAATCCAAAGCGTCCCAGGCAGATAGCCCATCTGCGCGGCCAAAATCGGTCCGACAAGCGGTCCCGCACCCGCAATAGCGGCAAAGTGATGGCCAAATAGCACCCATTTGTTCGTCGGAACATAGTCCTTCCCGTCATTGAACACTTCCGCTGGCGTTTTCCGGTTATCATCAAGACCAAACACTTTGCGGGCGATAAACCGGCTGTAAAACCGATAAGCGACCGCATACGTGCAGACGGCGGCGACGATAAGCCACATGGCGTTGACCGATTCGCCGCGGCTTAAAGCCAAAATGGCAAACGCTGCGGCCCCAAGGACGGAAATCAGGCCCCATAACAAAATCGATTTTAGCCCCTTCACACGGCTTCCCCCTTTATTTATTTGTCAAAATCCTTTACGTCACTATTATATTCATTATTCTGAAAAATTTAAAGTATTTTTTTATCTTCAGCTAACATATCGTTTGGTTCTATAGGAAAGTTTTCCTGCATTCCTATTGCAAAAAAGTATAAAACAAGTCTTTGGCGCAAAAAATGTAATTGCACCCATCGGCTTAACCAGCAACTGACCATGAAGCACCCATCGATTGTCTCCAGCTCCATCTGACGGTGCAACGGACAAAGCAACGATCAACTAATATTATCTCAGTAAAGGGTTCGAGAAGGTGAAAGCGATCGAAGCATTGTTATGGAGCATTGCTTTGCCTGGATTCGGGCAACTGTTGAACAAAAAGTATATAAAAGGAATTTTGTTTATTGCGTTGGAATTTGTGATTAACACCCAATCCCATTTCAATGAAGCCATCCGCCTCAGCTTTTTGGGACGTACGGATGAGGCCGCCCGCATTGTCGATATCGGATGGCTGATGTTTTATCCATGTTTATACTTTTTTGCCATGTGGGATGCGTTTAAAGACGCTGGCGGCGGGCAAACGCCGTACTCGTTTTTGCCGTTTGTCGTCTCCGCCTACTTTGTGACGGTCGGCTTGATGTACTCGTCGCACGTGACGATCGGCGGCGTGTTTTTTGGACCGATTTGGCTGCCGATCTTATCTGTCATCCCCGGGCTCTCCATTGGATGGCTGCTGCAATTTCTGCTGCTGAAATGGAAATAGCCATCCGCTTGGTGATTGCCCAGCCACAAAAGCCGCCAATTATTCATTGGCGGCTTTCGGTTGCGGCTCTTTGGCGCTTTTTCGTTTTTTCATCGTTCCCGCCACAATGACAGCGGCAACAACAAGCAACTCAAATCCATACTTCACGGCAGGATTGGCAAAATACGCCTTTAAAAACGGCTCATCGACGATCATTTTCGCCGCCGTCCAGGCGAGGACACCGGCGCCGATCGTAATAATGATTGGGAAGCGCTCGATCCATTTTAAAATGAGCGTGCTGCCCCACACCATGATCGGAACGGAAATGAGCAACCCAAGAACGACGAGGAGAAAGTTTCCGTGCGCGGCGCCGGCGACCGCCAATACGTTGTCAAGCCCCATCAACGCATCGGCAATAATGATCGTGCGAATCGCCTCCCATAAATTTCCCCCGGCTTCAACATCGTCGTGGCCCTTCCCCTCAACAAGCAGCTTATAGGCGATCCAGACAAGCAGCACGCCGCCGACAAGCAAAAGCCCTGGGATTTTCAGCAGCCAGACGACGAAGATCGTCGCCAACGCCCGGATGACGACAGCGCCTACCGTCCCCCAGACAACGGCCTTTTTTTGCTGGTATTTGGGCAAGTTGCGGGCCGCCAATCCAATCACAATGGCGTTATCCCCTGCCAGCAAAAGATCAATAATGACGATCGACAGCAACGCCGTCCAAAACTCTACTGACAACAGATCCATGGAAGAATCCCCCTTTACAGGTTATATTTTTCTTTTAATGAAACCGGAGCCATCTTAATGACTTGTTGCAAAATAAATAGGAAGACGGCCAAATCATCGATCAAACCAAACAACGCAAGCCAATCCGGAATGAGGTCAAGCGGCAGCGCTATATACAAAAGCAGCAAACCGACGGAAAACAATTTTTTTCGCATTGGCACTTCATGAGAAACGAAAAATTCAAACAAAAACGGTAGAAAACGCCGGACATGGACGATGAAGCGAAGCCGTTTCCACCATTTACGCATGCCATCCCCTCCACTTTTTGTTCTTTTGAAACCGAACCTATCTTCCTTTACGATTATCTTCCCCCCTTTTGTTTCATGAAATGAAAGAAGGCCCTTACCATCTTTGGTAAAGGCCTCCATAAATAAAATAGACCTTTACCAACATCGGTAAAGGTCTCGCTAACAACGTCGCCGTTGCCAACAAAGCCGAGGGCATGCGCCCTGAACTGACGACTTTGCTGTTAAAGCTACTCCCCTTTAACAAAAGAAACTATATTCGTTTTTATATTTTCATGATATTCAATATTTATACCTGTTGTCAACTCTTTTTCTTGACAAGAAATGAATCCAATTTATTGCCCCGCCGTAAACTTCAAACCAATGACTCCGACAAGAATGCAAAGCAAAAACGCCACACGCGGCGCGTTGACTGGCTCGTTTAAAAACAACATGCCGACCAAGGCCGCGCCGAGCGCTCCGATTCCCGTCCACACCGCATAGGCGGTGCCGATCGGCAACGTTTTTATCGCCAGTGATAAAAAGTAAAAGCTCGCCGCCATCCCCGCAATCGTCACAACAGAAGGCCAAAAGCGGGCAAACCCGTTCGTATATTTCAGCGCGATCGCCCATACAACTTCGAACAAACCAGCAACTATTAAATAAACCCACGCCATGCCCCGTCCTCCCTTTTTAGCGAAAATAAAAAAGCCGCGAGAACGATCGAAACGATGCTCCTCCCGGGCTTTTGTCCCTCCGTGCACGCGGCGATGCCGCGCGTTTTCTCTCGGTCGCAGGCCGGCCGCAAAGCAGCCGCGGAACCCTAGAAAACCTTTTTCTTCTTTTTTTCCGCTGTTATTGTACCATGTTTGTGGCCAATCGGCTACTGATTTAACCATCGTGCCGCTGGCATAGCAAGAAAGCAGATGGGACATTCCCATCTGCTTTATACCGGATCGTTATCAACATCGCTGTACGATTCAATCGCTTGATCGAGCGCCCGGTAGGCCTCAGCGAAAGCGTTTGTCGCCGATTCATCTCCCGCCTCGGCCAGCTCCATTCGCGCATTGCGCGCGTGAGTCACCGCACGGATGACATCTTCGATCATTTGCCGTTTATCCCTGGCGCTCGCTTTTAACCGTTCAAGCTCATGAATCGCCCCATCAAGACTCGTCGAGCGCGGTTCGTCAAACGATTGTTCCAGCTGCTCTTTCACACGCTCCAATATTTCTTTCATCATCGCCCATCCTTTCTCTATTCGTTGTCATCCGCTAGTGTGGGCGATTGGCGGCAAACTATGCATTACCAAGACGCTGAAATTGTGTCTACTCATTTACGTGCACATCTTTCAAACCAGCCCAAAACGCGGCGATGATCGACAGGGCGACGATGATCATCGGCGCATACATGATCAAAAATGTTTGCATTATCCTTTTCCCCCTTCCCATTTTCCTTTAACGTACGCCTTGTTAAACAAAAAGAGGCGCATAAGCAAATAAAGTGACGGAATTAATAACAGGAGGCCGGCAATAAACGCGACGATCAACGCCATAGCCATCGTCTCATTCGTAAACCCGTCATAAATCGTCAAATACGGGTACAACAAATACGGATAATGTGAAATGCCATAGGCGTAAAAGGCGAACGCATATTGAAACAACAGCGCAATAAACGCCCAGCCGAACCGCCGCTGCCGCCAAAGCAGCCAAACGGTAATGACAAAAAACAAAAAGGAAATGACCAGCATCCACGCCACATTCCATAGGTTGGCGTAATGCTCGGGATTATGGTAGCGGAGCTGGTAAATAATGAGCAGCGCTGACAACATCGTCGGCCCGCTCCAAAGAAGAGCGTAGCGGCGCAACAGCGCCCGCGCCCGTTCATCCTTGGCCTCGTCCGCATAGTACGTTAAGAAAACGGCAGAAATGTAAAGAACGCTCGTCACACTGAGCAGCACAATGCTCCATGACAACGGGCTTGCAAACAGCTTCCCATAATCCAGCGCAACGCCTGAGGCGCCTGCCTCCACAAACCCGCCTTCGGAAATCGTCAACACGATGGACAGGGAGGCCGGAATAAACAACCCCGTCAATCCATAAGCGATTAAATACCAGTTCCGTTCCGTCCCCCCATACGTATGAAACGCATAGTACGAGCCGCGAATAGCTAACAAAATGATGGAGATGCTCGCCGGGACAAGCAAAATAGAACCGTAATAATACGCCGTTTTCGGAAAAAAGCCGACAATGCCGACAAAGAAAAAGACAAGAAAGACGTTCGTCACTTCCCATACAGGGGAAAGATAGCGCTGAATGATGCGGTGCAAAATATGCTGTTTGTTTGCCCAATGGCTATAGGCGCTGAAAAACCCAGCCCCGAAATCAATCGAGGCAACGATAATGTACCCGAACAAAAACAGCCATAACACCGAAATGCCAATGACTTCGAGCGTCATGGCGCCACCTCCCCGTTATTGGCCCGCTCTGCCAGCTCCCGTTCAACCGGGTTGCGGCGGAACATACGGATGAGCACTGTTGCGCTCGCAATTACTAACACCATATACAAAAGGCAAAACAACACAAGCATCGTATCCACATGCGCCGACGATGTCGCTCCTTCCGCCGTTTTCATATAGCCGCGCAAAATCCACGGCTGCCGCCCGACTTCCGCTAAGTACCATCCCGCCTCAATCGCAGCCATCGCCAGCGGCCCTCCCGCCACCAGCAGTCCAAAAAACCACTTTTTCGCCGTCCACTTCCAGCGGAAAATCGATCCGAGCCAATACGCGGCTGCGACAACCATTAAAAACACCCCGATCGTGACCATCACATCGAATAAGTAATGAATGTACAGTGGTGGGCGTTCATCTTCCGGAACTTCGTTCAGTCCGGTCACAACCGCAGCGGGATGGTTATGGGCCAAAATGCTAAGGGCATATGGAATTTCCAAGGCATATTTCACTTCCCCGTCTTCTTGGAGCGCGCCGAACAGGATCAACGGTGCATGGGAGCTCGTTTCAAAATGCCATTCAGCAGCCGCCAGCTTTTCTGGCTGGTATTCGGCTAAAAATTTGCCCGATAAGTCGCCAATCAATGCACTGGCTACCGAAAAAATAAAAGCTGTTTTCATCATTAAATGAAGTGCCTTGCGATGATAAATGTGACGATTGCCTTTCCATAAATGCCAAGCGGCGATCGAAGCAAGCACGAATGCTGACGTCATATACGAAGTCGCCAGCACATGGGCGACTTTCGTCGGCATCGCTGGGTTGAACATAGCCGCGATTGGATCGATGTTGACAAGCTCGCCGTTTTTAAATTCAAACCCTTGCGGCGTATTCATAAACGCGTTCACCATCGTAATAAACATGGCTGATGCTGAAGACCCAATTGCCACCGGGATAAGCAAAAGCAAATGTTTTTTCTGATTTTCGAACCGATCCCATGTATACAAATAAATGCCGAGGAAAATGGCTTCAAAAAAGAAGGCGAACGTCTCCATGAACAGCGGCAAGCTGATCACTTGGCCAGCCAGCTGCATAAAGTTCGGCCATAAAAGCGACAGCTGCAAGCCGATCGCTGTTCCTGTCACCACGCCGACCGCTACGGTGATGACAAAACCGCGCGTCCAGCGGCGAGCGAGTAAGATGTAATGCATATCATTTTTGCGAATCCCAACCCACTGGGCAATGGCGATCATCAGTGGAATCCCGACGCCGATCGTGGCATAAATGATGTGGACCGTCAGTGTCAATCCCGTCAAAATACGGCTAAGCAGCACCGGATCGTAACCGTTCACGATTCATCCCCCCCTTATGAAAACAAGCGGCCAATCAAGGAAAGCAAGACAACAGCCGCAACAGCAAAGCTAACGAACACAAGCGTTTTTTCATGCCGCTTCCACATATCCATCCCCCCGGGCGAACAAACAGTGGTGAAGAATTTGTGACAACCATCACAAATTATCCACTTCATATTATTTCATAAAATCGGGGACGCTATCCGGCATGATTTCGAATAATTTGTGTCATTTTTCACATATTCATCGTGACAAACAAAAAAAGCAGGAGATCCCTGCCCTCATGTTATAAATATTTCCGATGCACCGTTTTCCCGTCATACGTAAACAACATCGGCTTTTCCTCGACGACCGTCTCCATATGGACCGGACGGCCCCACAACTGATAAATGTATGGGAGCACTTTTTCTAAATACTTCAGATCGAGTTCGATTCCTTCATACCAATGCTTCAAATACAACTCTCCGTTGCGCATATAATCGCCGTCATTGACCGTGATATACGGGAATCCGCCGTTTACCCGCATGCTGACGAGTTGGTCGCGGATATGCTCCCAGTTTTTGTCGACGATTTTATATTCTTTCCCCTGTTTTTGGAACAAATACATATCTTCGCGCATGACGAGCTCTTTCGTTAAATAGTTGCGCAAAAACGAAATGTCGGATTCGAGTTCGCGCACTTCAAAAATTTTCGCCCTCCCCGACCCCGGCTTGACGCCGTATTTTTTCATCTCCTCAGTCGGATTATTCCACCGCTCTTCAATGTCTTCAAAAATTTTCAGTCCTAAATAATACGGATTGATGCCAGTGCGCGACGGTTGCACGACGTTGGCGTTCAGTTTCGCAAATTCAATCGCCTCATCGCTCGTCAAATCCATCTCGCGCAAAATGCGCTGATGCCAATACGTCGCCCATCCTTCGTTCATGATTTTCGTCTCCAGCTGCGGCCAAAAATAAAGCATTTCCTCGCGCATCATCGTTAAAATGTCGCGTTGCCAATCCTCCAGTTCGCGGCTGTATTCTTCAATGAACAATAGCACATCTTTTTCCGGTTGCGGCGGAAACTTGCGCCGTTTTTTTCGCGGCGGCGTTTTCAGTTTGTTTCGCTCGTCAAGCGACCATAAATCGTCGTACGGCGTCGATGTTTTCGGAGGCTCCTCCTCTTCGTACACTTCCGTATCTTCCCACGTCCATGACAGCTTTGGCCGCAGGAGCGAGGGATCGATATGCTCCTGAATGGCCAAGACGGCATCCAAAAATTTTTCCACTTCCAATTTTCCGTATTGATGTTCATAATGCTTGATCCGCTCCGCTGTCGCCGCCATGCTTTCCACCATATCGCGCTTCGTGTTGCTGAAGCGTACGTTGTTTTTGAAAAAGTCGCTGTGGGCCAACACATGGGCGACGATCAGCTTATTTTGGATGAGCGTATTCGTATCGAGCAAAAACGCGTAGCAAGGGTCCGAATTGATGACGAGCTCGTAAATTTTGCTTAACCCTAAATCATAATGAAGCTTCATTTTGTAAAACTGTTTCCCAAAGCTCCAGTGGGAAAATCGCGTCGGCATCCCATAGGCACCAAACGTATAAAGAATGTCCGCCGGGCAAATCTCATAGCGCATCGGGTAAAAATCAAGCCCAAATCCTTCTGCGATTTCCGTAATTTCCGCAATCGCCCGTTCCAACTCTTTCAGCTCGTCCTGCCGCATCCATCTCCCCCCTTTTTCCTCTTATCACAATGTATGAGGGAAACGGCGTTTTGATACGTTCCATCGTTTGGCATGAACGCGCAGCGCCCCATTTTCATTTGTGGACCGTTGGCTTATAATGGTCATATACAAGAAATCGCGGCAAAGCGTGGTGGTCATTTGCAGCACTATTTGCATTATCTTATCGAACACTTCGGCTACATCGGCATTATGGTTGCGCTGATGCTCGGCATTGTTGGGCTGCCGATCCCCGACGAGCTGCTGTTGACATATGCCGGTTACCGCGTTTCAACGGGGGCGTTTTCGTATCCGCTCGCTTTTCTTTCCTGCTGGCTTGGAGCCATCATTGGCATCTCGCTCAGCTATATGCTCGGGATTACGCTCGGGCTGCCGTTTTTGCATAAATTCGGTCCCAAGCTCCATCTTACAGAAAAACGGCTCGAGCAAACGAAAGCGCTTTTTTCGAAGCTCGGCCCAGCGGTATTGTTCATTTGCTATTTCATCCCCGGCGTTCGGCATCTCGCCGCCTTTTGGGCCGGCATGAACGCCTACCGTTGGAGAAAGTTTGCCTTGTTCGCCTACAGCGGGGCGATGGTGTGGGTCGCTGTCTTTTTGACGATCGGCGCCTATTTTGAAAGCCGCTGGATGGCCGTCAAGCAGTACATCCATGCCTACCGTCCATTCTTATTTCCAGTCTTTTTGGTCGCTCTTGGTTTCGCCATCTTCTATTGGTACATCCAGCAAAAGCGAAAAACACCGGGGTAATCTCCGGTGTTTTTCATTCTCTATGCGCGCTATACGTTCTCGCGCGGGCCGCGATGGTACGTTTCTGTCAGCAATCCCATAAACAGGCCGAATCCGAACATAAACATCGAGGCCCCGATAATGCCGAGACTGATGATCGTCAAGAAATAGTCTTTGTTGTAAGCGCTTGCGATAAAACTAAGCAAAAACAGTACGACTCCGACAATCAATCCCACTGACGCCATCCATTTGCACATGTTGATCATTTCTTGCCCTTCGTGCCGTTTGTTCATTCTCATCATCCCCTTATTTTGAGGATACTACCCTTGTCACAAAATTGCAACATTTATTTTTCCTTTTTCGTTTTCATTTCGGTTATAATTTATATTTTGCCTTCTGTCGCAACATTTACAGGGCAACAAAACGCCCCACCGTCATACACTAACAATGACTCCTTCTTGATAAAGGAGGCATGCCGCTTGAACACCGTCGACTATGATAAGGCGCTCTATTACACGCATCGCTCCGAATGGGACAATTTGCTCATTTTAATGGTGCGTACGCCTGATGATATTCTGTCAAAAAAAATTGAAAAGTTTCTCCACGCTTATAATTTTGAACATGACTACTCCGTCATCCAGGAGCGGTTGCACGCCTTGCTTCGCTATATTGACCATGCGCTTGAAGTGAGCGAACAAAAAATGGGAGTCGAGCAGTACGCACAGTTTTACTCGTAAAACGAACGGGGAATTGGCCGATGCCAATTCCCCGCAGATTGTGCTGATCATTGCGCATAAGAAGGAGAAACGGTGCTGAGCACATCCTTTACGCGCTGCATGACGGCTTCTGTTAAGCGGGCTAGTCTTTCTTCGCTGTCCTCCAGCGACGTCCCTTTGACGCCGAAGTACGCCTTCATTTTCGGCTCCGTCCCTGATGGACGCAGACAAAACCACGAGCCATCCTCCAAGATATACTTGAGCACATTGGATGTCGGCAAATCAATGGCCGTTTTTTCGCCGGTCAACGTGTTCGTCCGCTCTTTCGTTTTGTAATCCTCAATCACCGTCACCTTTTTCCCCGCGGCCTCCACCGGCGGCTGTTGGCGGAACGACGCTAAAATCGCGGCAATCGCCTCTGCTCCTTCTTTGCCTTTCAGCGTGAGCGATCGTTGCCCCTCGCGATAATAGCCGTACTGGTCAAACAATTGCAAGAGCGCCTCATACAACGATAGCCCTTGCTTTTTATAAAACGCGCACACTTCCGCCGCGAGGACAGCCGCCTGCACGGCATCTTTGTCGCGGACAAAATCGCCGATCAGATACCCATAGCTTTCCTCATATCCGAACTGGAACGCATATTGCCCTGTTTGTTCGTATTCCTTCATTTTTTCGCCGATGAATTTGAAACCGGTCAACGTATCGACCGTCTCAAGACCAAACGATTGGGCGATCGCCCGACCAAATTCAGACGTCACGATCGTTTTTAAGACAACACCATTTTCCGGCAGAGTGCCTTGAGCTTTTCGTTGCGACAGCAAATAGTGGAGCAACAAGCCGCCGGTTTGATTGCCGGTCAGCACGACATAGTTTCCCTTGTCATTTGTAACCGCCACGCCCATCCGGTCGGCATCCGGGTCGGTGGCGATCAACAGATCGGCGTTCACTTGCTTGCCCAACTCCATCGCCATAGCGAAAGCCGCGTGTTCTTCCGGATTGGGCGAGGCGACCGTCGAGAAATTCGGATCCGGCAGCTCCTGCTCTTTGACGACAAAGACGTTTTGGTAGCCGAGCTCAGCGAGCGCGCGGCGCACCGGTTTGTTTGACGTGCCGTGAAGCGGCGTAAACACGATATTGATCGCCGCTTCCCGAGCGAGCTCCGGATGGATGGAAATCGTTTTGACCGCATGGATATAAGCATCATCGACTTCGCTTCCGATGATGCGAATAAGGCCTTTTTCTCTTAACGTTTCCTCATCTTCCACATGAATGGCGAGCTCATTTTCGACTTCATTGACATAGCGGATCACTTGGTCGGCGACAGCAGGCGGCAGCTGTCCCCCGTCCTCTCCATACACTTTATAGCCGTTATATTCGGGCGGATTATGGCTAGCGGTGATGACAATGCCGGCAAACGCCCGCAAATAGCGAACAGCAAACGACAGTTCCGGCGTTGGACGCAATTCATCAAACACGTATGTTTGAATGCCGTTCGTAGCCAACGTTTTCGCCGCCTCCATCGCAAATTCCGGCGACTTATGCCGGGAGTCATAGGCAATGACGACCCCGCGTTGCTTCGCCTCATCCCCAAACGATTGTATGTATCGCGCCAATCCTTCCGACGCTTTTCGCACCGTATACATGTTCATTCGGTTCGTCCCCGGGCCAATCTCGCCGCGCATGCCGCCGGTGCCGAATTCGAGATTTTTGTAAAAGCAATCCTCCAGCCATCGTTCATCATTGCGGCGTTGTTCCAACAACCGCTTCAATTCCGGATCGAGCTGCGGCTCACGCAGCCATTGTTCGTATTTTTGTCTCCACTCCATCGCTGTTCCCCCTTGATTTTCATTTTCCCTGTTTATGTATTCGCTCCCATCATACAATATACCTGCCAAAAGAAAAAGGATGCCCTGGAAAAAATGTGGGCATCCTTTTTCCCCCATTACCCTTGCGGCTGCGACGGCTCCGAAATGTTCGTCAACGCCTGTTCAGCCGCTTCGTTTGATGCGCTGTTCGTCGCAATATCGCCTAGCGCAACAATGCCTTGAAGCTGGTTGTTTTCCACGATCGGCAAACGGCGAACTTGATGTTGGGCCATGACATTCGCGGCTTCCTGTACGCTCATATTCGGCGTACCGGTGACGACTTGGTTCGTCATGACCTCCGCTACTTTGACGGTCGACGGGTCTTTTCCTTGGGACGAAACACGCAACGTAATATCGCGGTCCGTAATCATCCCTTTGACTTGCCCGTTTTCCACAACCGGAAGCGCCCCAATATTTTTTTGGCTCATGATTTGCGCTGCTTCTTGCACCGTTTGGTTCGGCGAAATCGTTGCGACGTTTTTCGTCATAATGTCCTGCACTTTGTTTCCGCTGTTGTTCGTCAATGTGATCCTCCCCTTTCACCGATTAGTATGGCTCGTTTGTCGAGCGATATAGATAGAAAATGTTGTTTTCTTTCCTGCCCTTTGCCGGTTATGAATGGACGTGCCGTTTTCCATCCCTTATAATGGAGCTAACGGAGGCAAGATCGGGAACATGATGGGAAGAAGGAGAGAACATGGAACGAGAAAAACGTGCGGAGAACTTGCTTTTGGCCGCATGGGCGACCGCGCTCATCGCCACGCTCGGAAGCCTTTATTTTTCTGAAGTGCTCGGCTTTATTCCTTGTGATCTTTGCTGGTTTCAACGCATTTTTATGTACCCGCAAGTCGTGATTTTAGGAATCGCCATTGTGCGCAAAGACGCTGCGGCAGCTCGCTATAGCTTCACACTGTCATTGATTGGCGGGGGTATTTCTCTGTATCATTATGGATTGCAAAAAATTCCGCTGCTTCAAGAATACGCCATCAGCTGCGGCCGCATTCCGTGCACAGGGCAATATATAAACTGGCTTGGATTTATCACCATTCCATTTTTGGCGTTCACTGCCTTTATGATCATTATGTTGTTAAGTTGGACCGTCATGCGCCAGCAAAGAAAGGAGAGCGAACGTTGAAAAAACTGCTCGCATTTGGCGGCATCATTGTCGTCCTGTTCGCTGCGATCGCGTTTATTACGATGTACGAACAAAAAGAAGCCGCAAGCAACAATCCTTACCATAAAAGTGAGCTCAACCCAGCCACCATCGCCCAACTTGACGACCCGAACTACCACAACATTATTTTGCCCGCGGAGTTGAAACAGCAGCTGGCTGACGGCAAGACGCTCACCGTTTACTTTTACAGCCCGACATGCCCTCACTGCCAGCGGACAACGCCGATCGTCGTGCCGCTCGCAAAGGAGCTTGGCATCGATTTAAAGCTGTTCAACTTGCTTGAATTCGAAGACGGGTGGGATGCGTACCATATTGAAGCCACCCCGACGATCGTCCATTACGAAAACGGCAAAGAAATCAAACGCATCGAAGGGTATCATGACGAACAAACGTTCCGAAACTGGTTTTCCTCATTGCACAGTGACAAGTGAAGATGGGTGAATCCGACCTACACAAGTCAAACATGCCGATGCGGGCATCGAGAGAAAGCGAACCGAAACGGCATCCGCTTCCGATGCCAAAAGTGCGGATACACCCTCCACGCCGACTTGAATGGCGCGATCAACNATCGAGAGAAAGCGAACCGAAACGGCATCCGCTTCCGATGCCAAAAGTGCGGATACACCCTCCACGCCGACTTGAATGGCGCGATCAACATCGCCAAAGCGATTTCGGGCTTCGCCGCCTAACCTAGCGCACCGGTCGCAGGTGCGCCGCCCATTGGGGTACATCCTAACCCGATGGGACGGGGTGATGACACACCCCCGAACTTGGGCGTTGTCCGAACCAGAAATGGATGAGGGTGTTAACGACCCAAGAATCCCACACCTTTAGGCGTGCGGATTGTCAAATCACCCATTGGCTCGCCGGAGGCGCATACACGCTGCACGGCCAAAGCCGCCTGCAAGTGAACTGCTTGGCATGAAAAGGAAAGGCAATGCCATGGCGGGCCAAAATCTTTTGATTGCGAACAAACAGCCATTCATACTGTTCCAAATCCCCATGCTCTCCGATATGTTCGATGACGGTAATGAGCGATTGCAACGCTGAAATGATTTGGAAAGCCTCTTTCATCGTTCCATTATATGCAACATGTTCGTGGTCCAGCGAAAGAATGCCCCATTCCTCAAATTGACGGATTTGTTCATCATCGAAGTAATACGGGAACACATCGGTATAAAAGTAGTTGAGCAAATACTGCATGTAATGCTCTTGTTCCGGAGTCGCTGCATACATCATTTTCAACGTCCATACCACCTTTTCTCGCCGCAATGCTTGCGTTTTCCATCACTAAGACGATACTATGAGTGTACCATATCTCGCGCAAGGATAGGGGTAGAAAGTGTTTCCACAGCTAACAAACAATTGGGAGTGTGACAACCTTTGTGGACAAGAAAAGGCGATTGGCTGGAATGCATCATCCCTAGCTGGTGGAGCGGTTTGACGATTGAACAGCTCCTGAAAGACGTATGGGCCGCCTCGAAAAAGCTCGCCCACCGTTGGCGGATGGAACACGGCGTCAAACTGAACGGCCAGGCTGTTCCCTGGAAGACGGTGCTCAACGAACGCGACCGGCTCCAGCTTTACGCATATGAGCCGGAGCCGTCGTTCATCGTTCCAGAATATCGGGAGCTTTCGATTTTATGGGAGGACGACCATCTGCTCGTCTTGAACAAAGAAGCCGGCATCGACATTCATCCGTCCGAACCGGGGCAAACCGGCACGCTCGCCAATGCGGTCGCGTTTTATTTGCAGTCGCAGGCAATTTTAACAAAAGTGCGCCACATTCACCGACTTGACCGCGACACGTCGGGAGCGATTTTATTTGCCAAACACCCGCTTGCCGGTGCGACGCTCGATCGGATGCTCGCCCACCGTGCCATCAAGCGGACGTACGTCGCCCTTGTTCACGGTCGTTTGTCCCCGAAATCAGGAACCATTTTCGCGCCAATCGGCCGCGACCGCCACCATCCAACGCGCCGGCGCGTCTCGAAGACGGGGGCAAAAGCGGTGACACACTATCGCGTCATCAAAACATTCCCGTCAACATCGCTTGTCGAGCTTTCTCTCGAGACTGGACGGACGCACCAAATCCGCGTCCATTTGGCCCATCTCGGCCATCCGCTCGTCGGCGATGTGCTTTATGGCGGCAAACCAGTGTTTCATCGCCATGCGCTTCATGCCGCTAAGCTAACGTTCCGCCACCCGTTTACAAACGAAGAGGTCATTTGTCTCGCGCCAACAAGCGATTTTCCCACCGACCTTTCGCGCATTTACCATTGATCTACCCTGCTGTCCTTCAATGGAGGAGGGGATTTCTCGGCCGAAACGAGAAAAGGCAGACGCCCCCGTCTGCCTTACAAACGCAACTCCTCCTCTTCGGCGCCTGCCGCCTCCTCCTCTTTGCTCGGCTCTTTTTTTGCCACTTCCAGCGATTTCACATGATGGCCATCCATTTCCTTCACCGTAAACAAGTAGCCATCGATTTCTACACTCTCGCCTGGTTTGATATCATAATGCTTCGTTAAAATCCAGCCGCCGATCGTATCGACGTCATCATCGTCAATGTCCAGCCCAAGCAAATCATTCACTTCGCTGATCAACACTTTGCCATCCAAGATCAATCGATCGTCTATTTTTTGAATCAGCGGCGTTTCATCAATATCAAACTCATCTTGGATTTCGCCAACGATTTCTTCCAAAATGTCCTCGACTGTAACCAGTCCAGACGTGCCGCCGTATTCATCGACCAAAATCGCCATATGGATGCGTTCTTTTTGCATTTTGACCAACAAATCGTGAATGGCGATCGATTCAATCACTTGAATGATCGGGCGGATATAGTCTTTCATCTGCTTTTCGTTGGACGGATTGGCAATAAAGTCCGTAAACACCTCTTTCACGTTGATGAGTCCAAGCACATGGTCTTTATCGCCGTCAATGACCGGATAGCGCGTATACTTTTCTTCGCGAATGATGTCCAAGTTTTCCTTGACGCTTTTGTTAATATCGAGCGCCACAATTTCTTTGCGCGGCACCATAATTTCTTTCGCTATGCGGTCGTCAAAACGAAAAATGTTATTGACATAGCGGTACTCTGACTGATTGATCTCCCCGCTTTTGTAGCTTTCTGATAAAATGAGGCGCAACTCCTCCTCAGAGTGGGCGATTTCATGCTCCGCCACCGGCCTGAGGCCAAACAGGCGCGTCACGAGCCGCGCAGAGTTGTTGAGCGTCCAAATGAACGGATACATGATTTTGTAAAACCAGATGAGCGGCTGAGCCGTAAACAGCGTAATCGCTTCCGCCTTATGAATGGCAAACGTCTTCGGCGCTAATTCACCGACGACGACATGCAAAAAGGTGATGAGCGAAAACGAAATGATAAACGCTAAAAAGTGGGAGACGGATTCCGATAAATGGAGGCGTTCAAACAGCGGCAGCAACATCCGCGCCACCGTCGGCTCCCCAAGCCAGCCAAGGCCAAGCGAGGTGAGCGTAATGCCGAGCTGGTTCGCCGATAAATAGCCGTCCAAATTCGAAATCACTTTTTTCGCCGCGACCGCCCGTCGATTCCCTTCATTGACAAGCTGATCGATGCGCGAGCTGCGCACCTTGACGATCGCAAATTCAGAAGCGACAAAAAAGGCGGTGCAAGCGATGAGAAACGCCACCAACAGCAAACTGGCTATATCCAATTCGTCTCCGAGCGCGGATGAAGCGCCCAGGTTACACCTCCTGCACACAAAAGTTTCCATTGCAGCTGATAGACGATGATGCCGCTGGGCCGCCTTAGGCGGCCCAATATGTTACGATTCCTCATTATTGTTCCCTTGGGTGAAAATGAGCACATATTTCAGCAGCTCAAACACGGCAATCAACGTTGCCGCGACGTATGTCAGCGCCGCCGCGCCAAGCACTTTGTTTACGCCGCGCGCTTCATTTGGGGCGATCAACCCTTCAGCCAGCATAAACCGCTTCGCCCGTGCGCTCGCGTTGAACTCCACCGGCAAGGTAATGATTTGGAAGGCCACCGCCAGCGAGAAAAACAAAATGCCGAGTCCAATCAGCGAAAATTGATGGAGCACAAATCCAACGAGCAACAACAACGGCGCAACGCCCGAAGCGAAGTTCACAATCGGAAACATCCGGTGGCGAAGGACGAGCGCAGCGTAGCCTTGCTGGTGTTGAACGGCATGGCCAACCTCGTGGGCGGCAACGGAAATGGAAGCGATTGAACGCCCATAAAAGACCGGCTCCGACAAACGGACCGTGCGGGAAATCGGATCATAATGGTCGGACAATCTCCCTGGCACGACCTCCACCGGCACATGGTGCAGCCCGTGGCGGTCTAAAATCATGCGCGCCACTTCCGCCCCCGTCAACCCCGATGAGGCTGGAACTTCAGACCAGGCATTGAAATTGCTTGATACCTTCCATTGCGCCCAAAGCGATATCAGGAAGGCGATAAAAATGAAAATATCCATCGGATGGAATAGCATCACAGCACCCTCCGTTTTTTCAATGTTCATCAAATGTGTATACTATTATTTATTGTACTTGCTCACCTTTTCATACGTCAAACGGCCCGCTCCGGTTTCAAAAAAAAACAGCGCCTGCATCGAGGCGCTATTTGGCTGATGGGGACATCAAAAATTGAAATTGTCTGGGTCAGGACCGACCCGTTTGTTCAAGTTCAACGCGTCGATCTGTTTCATTTCTTCGTCGGTCAGCGAGAAATCAAAAATATCAGCGTTTTCCTTGATCCGCGCCGGCGTCACCGACTTCGGGATCGTCACAACGCCGTGTTGCAAA
Source organism: Geobacillus thermopakistaniensis (assembly GCF_000498995.1). Classification (NCBI taxonomy): domain Bacteria; kingdom Bacillati; phylum Bacillota; class Bacilli; order Caryophanales; family Anoxybacillaceae; genus Geobacillus; species Geobacillus thermopakistaniensis. The sequence continues at coordinate 56,906 of NZ_AYSF01000078.1, read as the reverse complement.
TCCCAGCGCAACACCACCTGCGCCGGCGTTTTCCCGTACTTGCGCCCAATGTCAATGATCGTCGGTTCGCTTAAAATTTCCCCGCGCATGAGCGGCGACCATGCTTCAAGCTGGATGCCGTTTTCCCGGCAAAACGTAAGCAACTCTTTTTGCGTCAGGCGCGGGTGATACTCGACTTGGTTGACCATCGGCTTGATTTCACAATCCGCCAGTACATCTTGCAAATGGTGGATATGGAAATTGCTTACGCCGATCGCGCGCACATAACCGTCTTTATACAACTTTTCCAGCGCCTTGTACGTCTCTTTATACTTCCCTTTCACCGGCCAGTGGACCAAATACAAGTCGACATAATCGAACCCGAGTTTTTTCAAACTTTTGTCAAACGCCTTCAGCGTCGTCTCATACCCTTGATCGGTGTTCCATACTTTCGTTGTCACGAACACTTGTTCGCGAGGAATGCCGGATTCGCGGATCGCTCGACCGACACCTTCTTCGTTTTCATAAAAAGCGGCTGTATCGACATGGCGGTAGCCGATCTCGAGCGCGGTGCGCACCGCGCTTCTTACTTCCTCCCCTTCTTTGACTTTATAAACGCCAAGGCCGACCCAAGGCATTTTCACCCCGTTATGCAAAGTGGCGCAATCTTGCAGGCCGTTCATATCCTCTCCTCCTCGAGCGTCATTATAGTTTCATTATGGGAAAAGAGGGAAAGAAAATCAAAATATATGCTTGCTCTCCTTTCTCACTTCCCCACGTCCCTCTTGTTCTTTCTTTAGGGGAAAATCAACGCAAAAACGAGGGGAAACGTTCCCCTCGCGCTGTCATTGCATTCCTTTTTTCATCCATTCGGCGATTTGCAGCGTGCGGCTCCTTTCCCGACGCAGTCAGAAACATGCGAACGGAAAAGCTGTCAATTGGACTTGCAGATCGGCTCCTGACTCTTATTTGGCCACGCTCATCGAGGCGCGCTCCACTTCAGCTTCGTTCGGATGAAACTCGTTTTCCATTTTCGAAACAACCACTGTCGCTACAGCATTGCCGATAATATTCGTAATCGCCCGCGCTTCCGACATGAAGCGGTCAACCCCAAGCAACAAGGCGATGCCTTCGACCGGAATCATCGGGAACGCCGCCAAAGTCGCTGCCAACGTAATGAATCCCGAACCGGTAACCCCTGCTGCCCCTTTCGAGGTGAGCATTAATACGCCAAGCAACGTCAGCTCTTGCCAAATGGTTAAATCAATGCCGTACGCTTGGGCGATGAAAATGGCTGCCATCGACAGGTAAATCGATGTGCCGTCTAGGTTAAACGAATACCCTGTCGGAACGACAAGACCAACAACCGATTTCGAGCACCCGTATTTTTCCAAACGTTCCATCAGCCGCGGCAGCGCTGATTCAGACGAAGACGTGCCCAAAACAAGCAACAGTTCCTCTTTGATATAAGCGAGAAACTTAAAGATGTTAAACCCATAAAACTTGGCAATCCCGCCAAGCACGACGAAAATGAAAAGCGCCATCGTAATGTAAACAGAACCCATCAGTTTACCGAGCGACACGAGCGATCCGAGGCCGAACGTGCCGATCGTGTACGCCATCGCGCCGAACGCGGCGATCGGCGACACCTTCATAACCATGTTGACGACGCCGAAGAAAATTTCTGCCAGCCGTTCAAACAAGGAAATCACTGGTTTTGCTTTTTCCCCAAGCGCGGCAGCCGCTAAACCGAACAACACGGCGAAGAAGAGCACCGGAAGCAGTTGGCCGCTCGCCATCGCGGCAACGACGTTGTCGGGAATGATGCTTAAAATGAAGTCAACAAAACCGTGGCTTGTTTCTTCCGCTTGTTTCGTGTATTGTGAAATGTCGCCGCCTTTTACTGCATCGGTATGAAACCCAACCCCTGGTTTGACAAGGTTGACGACGACAATCCCGATCGCCAACGCAAACGTCGTGACAATTTCAAAATAAATGAGCGCCTTGCCGCCGATGCGGCCGACCTTTTTCAAGTCGCCCATATTGCCGATTCCGATGACGACGGTGAAGAAAATGATCGGGGCGATCACCATTTTAATCAGCTTAATAAATCCGTCTGCCAATACTTTTAACTTCGCTCCGAATTCTGGAAATAGAAATCCGACAATGATCCCTAAAATAATGCCGATGATGACTTGCACCGTCAAGTTTTTCAGTTTTCTCCGCATTTCTCCCACTCCTTTCGATATATTGGCAACGCTTTCAACATTATCATAAAGAAAAATCGTTGAAATCAAAATATTATGGTGATAATGGTCGTTTTGGTCTTTTTGGTCTTGACCTTTTTTGCTGTTCAAAAACAAAAAAGCTTCCGCCCGCGGAAGCCTATTACGATCCTCTAATTTCATTCAAAAGCCCGGAACCAAACTGCCTCGTAAACTCGTCGTACAGCGGGGCGAACTTCTGCTCCCATTTCCGTTTCTCCTCTTCCGACAGCCGGTAAAGGAAGACATCTTCACGCCGCTCGAGCTGCTTGAGCTCCCGTTCGTTTTGCTCTTTCGACTGCTCTAAATTCCAACGCGTCGCTTCAGCCATCGCTTCAGTTATTTTTTGCTGGATGTCTTTCGGCAAACTGTCCCAAAATGACTGATTCATCATGACTGCGTACCCGAGATACCCGTGATTGCTGATTGTAATATACGGTTGAAATTTGTAAAACCCTTTCGAATAAATATTAGAAATCGTATTTTCCTGCCCATCAAACTTATGCTGTTCAAGCTCCTGATAAACGCGGTCAAATGAAACAGCAACCGGTTCACCGCCAAGCAAACGAAACTGCTTTTCAATCACTTCGCTCGGCATAATGCGAAAACGCAAGCCGCGAAAATCGTCAGGGGCGATGAGCGGACGGGTTGTGCTCATCATTTGCTTAAATCCATTGCTCCAAAACGCCAGTCCTTTAATTCCTTTTGCCTCCAGCATCCGAAGCAGCTCGGCGCCCACTTTTCCAGTAAACACGCGGCGCACGTCGTCCTCATCGCGGAACAAAAACGGCAAATCGAGCACTTGCCATTCGGGGACAAGCTCTGTCACCTTTGAAAATGATGGCGCGATCATTTGCACGTCGCCGCGCAACAGCGCATCAAGCTCTTCCCCATCCGAATAAAGCGAGCCGTTCGGGAACACTTCGACTTTGACGCGGCCGTTTGTTTTTTGCTCGACGAGCTCGGCAAACTTTTGCGCCGCCAACCCTTTTGGCGTATTCTCTGCTACGACATGGCTGAAATAAATAATGATTTGCTTTTTCAACCCCTTTTGCTCGTCGTCATAAACAAGTGGTTCACGTCCCAGTTGACGGCTAGCTGCCCAGCCGACCAGACCGAGGCCGACAAACAAAAGGATTGTCCATGCTCTCCACTTTTTCCCCATTGTTCACACCATTCTTCCATCCTATTGCTAAAATTGCACTCCAACGGAATGCTCCCCGCCGACTCGAATCATTGAAGCAAAAAAGCGGCTGGAGCTCACGGATTCGGTTTGAAAGCAGCAATCGCCACGCCTTACGTATGCCCCATCTTCTATGCTGGCGGGCAGAATATTTGTTCCCCACCGCCATTTTACACCTTTCGTTTCTTTCCATTCAAGAAGATTTGGTATAATGAAAAAAAACGTTGATTTATTCCTTTCCCGATTCATATGGCATGTTCAACAGCAATCATGATTGCCAAAAAGGAGTTCCGCCATGAACCGGCTGCCGATTCGCTGGAAAATTACGATTTTGATTTTCGCCATCGTCAGCTTTTCCATGTTGCTGAGCGGTGTATTCATCATCAGCGACTTTTTCCATACAAAGGAGGAGGAACTCAGCCAGCGCGCCTTGCTAACCGCGCGCACCGTCTCCGAGATGCCCGAAGTCAGACGCCATATTGTCGAAAACAAACAAAGCCGGGCGCTGATCAATCCGGTCGTCGAGCGGGTGCGCGTCATTCACAGCGCCGACTATATCGTCGTTCTCGATATGAACAAAGTGCGCCTCTCCCATCCGCTTCCTGCGATGATCGGCACGATCTCCCGCGGTGCTGATGAGGGGCCGGCGTTTGCCGAACATACGTACACTTCCAAAGCCCGCGGGGAAATCGGGACAGTGGTTCGCGCCTTCGTTCCCATTATGAACAGCGATCACGAACAAATTGGCGTCGTCATCGCCGCCTACCGGTTGCCGACGTTTTTTGAAGCCATTGATTCTTTGAAAGAAGAAGCTGCTGTAGCGGTCGTTTTGTCGCTCGTTGTCGGTGGAATTGGCGCATGGCTGCTCGCCTCCCATATCAAGCGGCAAATGTTTGAGCTGGAACCGCATGAGATCGCCAAGCTGCTGATCGAACGGACGGAAGCGTTTAACGCCATGCATGAAGGCGTCATCGCCATTGACAGCGATAAAAAAATTACCATCTTCAACGACCGGGCAAAACAAATGCTCGGCGTCAAAGGGGATGTCATCGGCCGATCGATCCGTTCCATCATTCCGGACACACACCTTCCGGAAATCTTGGAAGTAAACAAGCCGATTTACAATAAGGAGTTGCAGATCGGCAATTTAACGATTTGGAGCAACCGCATCCCGATCAAAGTCAACGGAAAAACGGTCGGCGCCATCGCCATTTTCCAAGACCGGACGGAAGTGAAACGGCTGGCCGAAGAATTGACGGGCGTAAAGGCGTTTGTCCACGCCTTGCGCGTGCAAAATCATGAATACATGAACAAACTTCATACGATCGCCGGCCTTATTCAGCTCGGCCATATTGAAAAAGCGCTCGAGTACGTGTTCCAAGTTACAGAGGAACAAGCAGAACTGACGCAGTTTTTAAGCCGCAACATCAAGGACGAAAGCATTTCTGGATTGCTCTTAAGCAAAATCCGCCGCGGCAAGGAGCTCGGCATCCGCGTGACAATCGACCGGCACAGCCGGCTGCACCGCTTTCCGCCGCATCTCGATCACCATGATTTTGTTGTTCTCCTTGGCAATTTAATTGAAAACGCCTTCGATGCCTTTCGCGGCGTAACCGACCGGGAAAAAGAAATTTACGTCAGCCTTGAACAAAATGAAGAAATTTGTTCCCTCTCGGTCGAAGACAACGGCCAAGGCATTGCTCGCGAGCATATTGACCGCATTTTTGATGAAGGCTTTTCAACCAAAGGGGAAAACGGACGCGGCATCGGCTTGTATTTGGTGAAGCAAATTGTGGAAAAGGGAAACGGGCGCATCGATGTGCAGTCGGAGGAAGGGAAAGGAACGGTGTTTACTGTTACCTTTGATATGTGACTACCCATTCATGCAGCGGCGGCCGCGAAAGACACTCCCGTCGAGACGAAGGAGGAAAAGGCTATGTATCGCGTGTTGTTGATCGAGGATGACCCGATGGTGCAAGAAGTGAACCGGCAAATGATTGAACAAGTGGACGGCTTCACCGTCATCGGCCTCGCTCGAAACGGTGAAGAAGGACTCCGCCTCATTCACGAGCTCCGTCCGGATTTAGCGATGATTGATATTTACATGCCGCAGCTGGACGGCCTTGAAACATTAAAACAAATCCGCGCCCGCGGCCATGAAGTTGATATCATCGCCATTACCGCGGCGAGCGACATTGAAACGGTGCGCCGCGTCCTGCAAAACGGCGCCTTCGATTACATTGTGAAACCGTTTAAATTTGAACGGCTCAAACAGGCGTTGGAAAATTATCGGACGTTCCGCCGGTCGCTTGCGGAAAAGGAATCGCTCACCCAGGTGGAACTCGATGCCCTAAGGCGGGCGACTGAACAACCGGCCGGACCGTCCTCCGAGCTTCCGAAAGGACTGAATGAGGTAACATTGGAAAAAGTGATCGCCTATTTGCGCCAACACCGCTTCCCCGTTTCCGCCGAGGAAGTGGCCGAAGGAGTCGGCATCGCCCGCGTCACCGCCCGCCGCTATTTGGAGTACCTTGAGAAAACGGGAAAAGTCGTGCTCGATGTTCAATACGGCGGCGTCGGACGCCCAGTGAATCGGTACCATCTGAGAGCAACATAACACGATGCCGTTTCGAGCGGCTTCAAGCTGGTTGTCAGAGACGGAAAGCCAGGCCCTATTATGCCGTATCCCGCACCAGCAACCGGGCAGGCAGCTCTTCCTGCTTTCGCGTCACATTGCCTGTCTCCAGCCAATGATGAATCAGGCGAAACGCTTTCCCTCCCAGCTGAAAATGTGGCAAAGCGACGGTGTAAACAGCAAGAAAATCGTGCTCTCTGACATGTTCGCATAAAACGATGGGACCGTCTTCCTGATAAGCGGCAAACGCCTCCCAGCCCACTTCGTGGGAGCACACGATCAGCCCATCCATTTGCCTCATCCGCAGCCGCTCTAACGCCTCGAGTTCCCTCTCCACGTCATAATTCGTCTGAACCAAAAGCAGTTGGTAGCCATAACGGAGCGCCTCTTTGGGTATACCTCCCATTATCGCAGAAAAATAAGGATGATGAATGTACGGAAGCATAACGCCGACAATCGCTGCCCTTCCTTTCGCCAAATGGACGGCCTGAATATTTTTCGTGTAATTGAGCTTCTCCACTGCTTCCCAACCGTCTTCCGCTTTTCCTCGCTCACATACGGATATCCGTTCAACACCCTTGATACAGCAGCCACCGATACGCCTGCCTCTTTCGCCAAGTCACGGATATTGGCCATATTCACACACTCCCTAAAAAAGACTTGCCTTGAAACGCGTTTCATACATTATTGTGGATCCTGCCATCTAGTATACATGAGGAGGGGGACAACATGCTTTACGGATTTGCTTCACTCGTTCTGCTCGTCGCCGCTGTTTGGGGCGGGGCGCATATCGCCTTGCACGTCAAACAACGTGCAAAAACAAACAAGCAGAAAAAATAGGGAAACCATTCTGTTTGTTTCCACCGTTTCAATTGGTATAATGGGGAGTATATGGAACGTAAGGAGGAATGAACATGACTCGATACTGGAAACTGTTGTTCTCTCTCGCTGTCGCCTCCGCCTTGCTGGTTGGCTGCGGAATGAAAGCGCAGGAGTCAGCAACAAAAGCAGCGAAAGAACAACAGCCAGCCGCCTCAAGAGAAACGTCCGCCAATGTGCAGCCGCCAAACGAAAAGCAAGCTTCTTCCGGCCAATCGGATGCGGCGGCGAGTAGACAAGCAGCCGCAAAGGAAGAAACCTCCGGGCAGCCGCCCGCTGACGAAGAGCAACCTGCCTCTTCGCAGCCAACGACTTCTTTGTCCTATCGGACAGGAAACCAAACCATCACCGAAACAGCGACGCTGCAAACGAGCGACAATCAACATTTTTCCCTCTATGTTTTGGAAGGGTGGACGCTTGACGCCGAAGAACCGAGTGCCGATGTCCTGCTTCATGGCGACGCATTCGCCCGCATCCGCTTGCTTTCTCCGGGTGAAACAAACTATGAACAACTAGCGAAAGAACATGCCCAAGCAGTCGACGCCAACGCCGCCCGCCAACAAACGGACGGGTTGCCTAAGCCGTTCACTGATGCGGTTTGGTACACCGCCCAAACAGACGGCGTCACGGTTCATGTCATCGCCAGCGCCCAACCGACGCCGATGCTATTGACCGTACACGCTCCAAGCAGCGAAGACGTGCTTGGCGCCGTGCTCGCCATGGTTGCTACATTACAAAAGCAATAACGTATCCAACGGGGAAGGAAACCGCTCTTCCCCGCTTCCAAAAAAAAAGAAATCCCCCTTCCAGCCAACAAGAGGATCAAACAAGCTGCTTGCTCTCTTCTTTGCGGAAAAATGTTTTCATCGCGTGGAACACATCCGATTTTTGCTTCAAAATATAGTAGCGGAACTTTTCATCCTTAATATTGCGATACGCCGACATGAGCGTGGAATGGCGATTGTACTGATACACTTGTTAATGCTATACACAATTAGTGTATCTCATCTATATCTATAATATGATCCAACGCCTTCTCGAAAAACTCACACGCTGACATTACTCCATCGATAAACGCCTGTTCCTGATCATCGTCTGTCTCGATCATCGCATATTGCAGTCGGTGATCGACGACGGTCGTTTGCAGCAATAGGAGTTTCACAAGGATGTTTTCATGACCATTTCCCCTTCAGAGCGCTTTTGCCAGCTCGACAAGTAAATCCATCAGCAACGGCATCATTTGGACCAAGATATAACCAATCGCAGAATTTTGGATCATCGTATACCCTTTTTCCTTGTTCCCGATCATAATCATGAGCGCTCCGCCGGACATAATGACTAGTGCAATCGGATATGATAAACCTTTAACCAGCTCTACCAGTGGCATAAATGCATTCGTAATCTTGTCGTAGACCGCCCCACTGACTGCGGAGGCATGGGCAAAATCCACGCCTGTCAACGTCAGAAAGATGGATCCGCCGGCTACCGTAGCTGCAGTACAGAGAGTATCGCGCTTTATGACCGTTTTTTTACAAGTGAATTCTCCTCGTATAAATTCCTTAATCGTACCTACCCTCTCCATTTTTTGTCTGACCATATTTTTGTCCTCCTTCAATGAAATTCGCTCGCTAAAAACACCTTGACGTCCATCCCGTCACACAACTCAAGAAGCTGTTTGCGTTTATATTCAGTCGTCGTCATCCATATAAAGACCGGCAGCGCTTTAAATACGCCTAGCTCGATCATCTTGCGGTACTTGGCGATCTTGGCTTTATTGACGCTCATTTTCTGCTGATGATCGACTTCGACGATATGATAGCGACCCTCGTGTATAAACAGCGCATCAGCAACGACAGACACAACACCTTTTACCTCTAGCTTCACTTCGTTTCGCCAGGATTCCGGGCATCCGTATGCGATATAGATATCGTTCCGCATAATATAGTGCCTTGCCTGTATCGTGCGCTTTCTAACCCGCTTAGCGCCCGTTCTATCACGTCCTTCTTTTGTCAGATAGTAAACTGCCTCCCCGTCTAAAAACTTCGTTACAAACGGTTCCAGCGCCTTCATGACGCGGCTTGTATTGCGTGCGCTCCCTAAATCATGCAAAACTTGCAGCTGGCTCCGTGTTAAGTAATCAAGTTTCGCTAATGACGAGAGAATAGCTTCTTGGCGCTGTTCCTTCTTGATTGCTCTTCTCAACGTTCTTCTCCTCCTTCCGCGGTCTGATGTTGATATGTGGGCCGATCAGCCGGTTAATATCATCGTTTGTGAGATATGCACACTGCACGATCTGCTTCCGATCAGTCACGTAAACTGCACGCCCTGGAATGAGTGGTAAATGGGCAGCATCGGTTTCTCCTTCACCTAGCACCACTTGGCTGGCCACTTCAGTTTGTAGTTTGAAACATAGCTTTGCATCGGCATTTTGTTTCACCTGACGGGGCAATGTGTCAGCTGTCGCGTATTGTGTGCAGAATATCAAACGATAGCCAAGTGCGCCGGCCACGCGAGCGATTTCGGCAAGGATGTGCTCGCACTCTATTTTGAGACGTTTGATTTCCTTATCCGTCTCCCCGGCACTGGCGATCTGTGCCGCTTCGTCGACGATCACAAAATGACGTTCCTTTACTCCAGCTGCCCGAACATCTTCGATGCCCGCGTCGAGGAAGTGTTCTAACCGCTTATTCATCTCCTCTCGAATCGCTCGTAGAGCCTCGATGGATTCATGCACATTTTTCGCCACGCACTCGACTTGCCGAGCGTCTTTAAACTTCGCAAACACTAAGCCGCCTTTTAAGTCGAGGATGGTAAATCGCACATCATCTGGGTGCAGTGCAATCAATGACGTAACAAGCAGTTTCAGAAAAGCGCTTTTTCCTTTTTGGGTGGCTCCAGCTACAATCATGTGCGGGATCGTGTCAAAATCGTGTTTGACGAATTCGGTCCGTGAAACACCAATTGGTATTTCCCAGCCGTTGCAACGTGAGAGCATCGTTTCATCAAACGTAAGGAAATCAGTTAAAGGCCTTTCATACACACGAATCTTTAACATTCCATCGAAAGACATTTCGATTTCTTTTCGGAGTTTCTTTTTATTAGCGAGGATTGATTTGATTTGTTCGAGGATATTGCCGTGAAGGTTGATCGTTTTGAGGTCTGCAAGGGATATATCGAGAGTGCTACGTTTGATGTTGAGACCGTCTTCAAAAACGTGCTTTTTCTTTTCGAAGTCTGCGAACGATAAACCTAACGGAATTTGAAAAACGTACTCGGTAAACCCATCCCCCCTCGTATGGCGATGAATTCGGATTTGCTTTCCGTCTTTTGTGACGAGACCGGTATTTGCAGCGATGCGCTCAATTTTTGTTTTATCGTTACCCACTCCTTGCTGTTTTAAATATGCGGTTACCGCAATCCCGCCAGCCACAAGTGACGATAGAACTTCAAAAAACAATAGGTGCCACCTCCCCACCGCCAATCCTTAAATATCCGATAGGATAGTCGCCTGCACCGCGAATAGCTCAAAACGGCGTGATGCACTGATATAACGCAGTTTTTCGTGTCGTTTTCCGTGTCTACGGTCGAATACGAGCACGAATAGGTAAAACGATGATGTCCTCGACGACTGGACGCGACAACGAGTGCGTCGGGTAATTCGTTATCGTTTGCGTCTGATACATCGTATTTAAGCGTGCTTGTCCATTATTCCACATTTTTGCATTAGGTTTAAATTCGGGATTTTTGGACAAGACTGTGGCTAAAAAGCACAGGAGGGATTTTTGTGTTTGGTCTGGGGAAACCAAGAAGCAAATTTGGAAAATGGGTGGATCGAATGGGATTGACACAGGAGGAAATCGCACGAAAGGCAAAAGTGGGAAGGACGACGATCTCGAATATGTGTAAAGATCCGAAATACACACCACGCATTTCTACTTGGGTGAAGGTGGAACGGGCATTGCGATCATTGGGATATTCAGTGAAACGAGAGGATTTTTTCGATGTATAAAAAGAGCCTACCCAAAGCGGGTAGGCCTGGATTATTTCACACGCAATTTTTGTCCGACGCGAATCAAATTCGGATTGCGAATCCCGTTCAGTTTCTGTAGTGCATCTACTGTTGTATTGTACTTCTTAGCGATCTTAGAAAGCGTGTCGCCTTTTTGTATTGTGTACGTTTGAGGTGTTGCTTTTGTCTGTGTTGCGGATACCGCGCTAACTGGTTTGGCAACTTGTTCCAGCGGACGCTTCCCTGCGCGCAGGTCGGCAAGCGACAAGCCGAATGTATACTGAAAATGAGGATAGTCCTTGAAGTCTTTCCAATCGCCACCCCATTCCAGATCAAGAGACTTTCCGATTTGAGCAACACGTTTCCACTTGTCATCGACGTTCCAGCTGACGCTGCCATCTGGGTTCAAAAGGGCAAAATCAAACGCTAGTCCAAAATTGTGATACGAATAGCCACCCTTCGCATTCGTCACAATCTTTCCGGGCTTCGTGCGGCCTTGTGCATACAATTCGTTTTGTTCTTCAATTGTACGCAATCCTTGTGTAATGATGACGTTGATTCCTTCCTTGTACGCCTGTTCGATGAGCTGTCGTGCTTTCGCCGCAACAAGAGGATGCACACCTTGCAGTTTTTTCTCCGCTTTTTCAAGCAGCTCTTTCAATCCGATTGTCATTGTTGTTCACCAGCCTTTTCAAGTGCATATTTTACAGCTGCTACAGAACCAATCCCATACAAGGCATATTTCAGTCCTTCAATTAGCACGTCAAATGAAAAGGCGTGATTCTCCAATGTTGAGAATGCCACGCCTAGCACAACCGCGACAATCGGGATATAGCGGTTCGGGATGTTGGCTGCTTGGCGAATCGCATACAACAGAACAGCCAGCGCGACATACGCCGTAAACTCAATTGAAAGAATTTGCTCCATCACTGGACCCCCCCTCTCAAAATAAAAGACAGCACCGCTCCCACGATGCCGCCGATAATCAAACGCAAAATCCATGTTGTGTTGCTTTTGATCGCTGAAATATCTTCGCGCATGTCTTTAATGTTTGATTCTGCGACCGCTAGACGGGTTTTGACATCGATCATATCATCGCGGAGCGTTGTCACATCAGCTTCCAATTTTGCAACACGTTGTTCCATCGAATCACACCTTTCTAGACAATTTTCCCTACAACAACACCTTTGACTACCATCACTCGGTCGTTTGCTGCCGGAGTGTAGCTTGCCAAATACGGATATGCTTTACCAGACACCGTACTTTCCCCGTCAAAAATCAAACGAGGGCGACCGCTTGTGTAGTTCGGGTCCACCCTCGCAAATTGAATGATTTTCTCTTGTTTTGGATTCATGAATGCAGAAATAAAAAAATCGTGGTCTATCATATAGCCACCACCTTACGGACTTCGTGCTTCATTCGAGCGCCTGCTTTGAGTGGCATTGTCCATCCGGTTTCGACGTACTTACCTTTGATGCCTAACGGTGAATAGTCAATCTCCAATACGTCCATGTAGTCATGTAACGGGTTTAAGGCTGTTTCAAAAGTTAATTTTCCGTATACTTGGCTCGCCTCGAAAGCAATGCGCTGTACATATGCGTCAAGAGACTGCTGATCGGCAATGTCCGTTACTTCTCGATAGTCAACGATGGTTCGGCCACGGTTCACTGTGCTTGTCGGGCTGTTCGGGTTGCTGTTAGTGTACGATGACATCAGTGACTGCTCCGCGTTCGAGCATAAGACTACCCATTTGTTCGGCACGTTGAAAAGGTCTAATTCTTCCTCCATTCCGGCATAAATGATGGACAACTCATCATCTTTGTATGTGTATTCAGCCGAACGGATGGACGGGCTTCGGTATGTCATGCTAGTGAAGTATCCGTACACATCGACATGAATCGGTGTATAGTTAATTGCCGTCAGCAAAGCGTTGATTGCTTCCAATTTTTCTTTGCCAGGTTCAAATTCCATATCGACCGGCAGTACCTTGTCGGTTTGTTCGATGTTGTGCTTTGTTATGCCGGCACTAGCAAGAATATCAATGACGGCCTGCCGATAGTTCGTTCCGGCTCTCACTGTGTAGCGAGTGTCAAATTTGTCGTCGCGTAAAATCAAAAGCCCGTCATATGCTTCAACATCACGATAAATATTTTGGTTTGAGTCTTTACGTGTTGGGCTCGATAAAAGAAAGATTCCAAGAGGAAACTCCACCCATCCCCCTTTTTCGGGTGCCACTCGTAAATCAAACTCGGCAGAAAAACTCGACTGAAAGAAATAATAATACCGCCCTAAAAGTCGTCCAGGCGGTACATATAAACGAAGATATGGTCGGATACGGTCAGATAAAAAATTGATACTCCCATCATCTTTCAACCGGAATTTTGCCGTTCGTTTGATGGAAGCAAGGGAATCCATTGAAATTTCAGCGTCGATGACGTTGTTCAGATCACCAATGACATTATCGTTTTTATCCAACAGCTCGTATCGGAAATCAATTTTTCTCGACCCACCTGCCATATGGATAGCTGCCTTCACTTGTTCGGCTGTAAAACCATCTCTTGCTAGAGGTTGCATACGAATCACCTACCTATTGCCTAACAAGTGCCGACTGCAGTTCAAACGCTCCTTGCGCTGTCGCTCCGTTTACGTAACGTACTCGTACATATTGCGCGACAATCAAATCTTCTAATTCAACGGTCTGTCCTGCTGAAACCGATGCTTGTGCAGTAGTACGCCAAGTTGAACCGTCTCGAGATTGTTCGAGGTACAATGTTCCAGCTTGGTCGGCATAGACTAACGCACGGTGACGATTGAAAGAATGGTTTCCACCGAGATTTAATGTTACTCCTGTGAAGGTTGCGCTTGCTCCGAGAGGCGTTGTTGAGTGAACAAACGAAATCGTTTTATCGAAGTCGGTTCCCCCATCAGAGCGAACAAGCATCGTTCCCAAGAAAAACGCCGTTTGCGCTGTTGCCCCATTCACAAATTTCACTCGGATATAACGATGGTTCCAAGGAAAGTCGAAAGTACGATATAAACCATCACTTGGAATTGGCACCCTATGAGTTTCCCTCCATGTAGAGTTATCGGTAGATTGCTCAATCACCAAGTGCCCGGGGGTTAATCCTGCCGTGTGCATGACAGTCACCCTGAAACGATTGTAGGCTTGATACGACGAACCGGCATCACGAGAAGCCCCGGTATAAGTAGCACTTGCTGCCAAATTGGTTGTCGTATCTGTGTAGACTACGCTGTTTGCATCCATACGACCAATGACTGTCGGTGTATTCAGTACTTGAACACCTAACGCTTGTCCGGAAGCTACATTCCCTCGCCCAGCTGTAATTTCTGCCGTGAGTTCCGCATAATCAACGACAGTAACAAACTGAAATTTGAAATTCGTTGCCGATGCAGGAGCCGTTCCCAAGTTTTTGGCACGAATCCGTACTTTGTAAAGTGCATTCGGGTCCGGAATCTGTTGATGACGAACAAATGAAGCAGAACGACCGGACGCGCTATCCATCGCTCTAGAGTGAAACCAAACTTCGTCTGAGAAAATTTCAATCTCAAGAATTTGCCAAGAAGTAAGGTTGTTGGCAATATATGATGCTCCTGAAGCCAAACGGGATAAACCACCACTTTGAACTTCATATACAGCGTAGTTAGCCGCAGAAGTATAGTCTTCATACTTCATACGCCATGCTGCAGCATGTTGCCCATCTGCCTGCAACGTAGAAGGGTCAACAGAAACAAATTCTACATAAAACTCTTGGTTGGCAATACGCTGAGAAAGCATTAATCCGAATAATGCGCGAACCGGATCAGTGAACACTTCTTTTGATTGGATAATTGTTTCGGAGTTAGGAGTAGTTCCTGTGTTAATCGTTAGAACTCCCCCTGATTGAGAGATTGTCATCCCAGGACCTTGCTGAACAACTTCCCATTTATTCGGGTCAAGGGATGGACCGGTGAACGCATCTTTCCACTTCTTTTGAAGCGACTTCACCTTCAACATATCGTCAGCTAGGTCATATGCGACACTATCCGTCACCCGAACATGTGCAGAACCATTCGTTCCTTGATGAGTCTCAAACTGATCGGTTGCAGGATTAAAAACTTGAGGAATCGGTTTTCCGTTTACATCGGTTAAGATGCTCCTTGTATTAGACGGCATATAAACCACCTCTCTTTGTTAAAAAACAAAAGGAAGCTCTTTAGACTTCCTCTGAATAAGAAACTTCCTCAAATGTAAGGCTGACGGTATTTCCATAAACCTCATCATCGACCGGCAGTTGGAAAGCATGGCAGAACATTTTTCTTCCCCGGCCATCACGGTAGCAAAGTGTATTTTTGGAACGAATCAACCTTTCAATAGCTTCCCGATCATCACTATTTTTCAATACGGTTATCTTCATGCTGATAGTGCGTTGTTCTGTATCGTCGTATTCTGCAACCGGCAATCTTCGCCCTGCAAATTGCATCATTGCCGCAGTAGGTTGCCAATTTTCACTGCGATCACTCACCAATTTGAATTGATGAAGCGTCGCTAATGGATTGTCCGCTTCGTGAAGCCAAATCCCTTGCAAAGAAATAGACCGGCTGACTATCAAACTATCGGCATATGTTCCATTTGTTCCCCAGGCGCGAACGAAATACTCATATACTTGCCCGCTTGCTGGCGTGTAGTCAACAAAAGAGGTATCAGCCGGTATATTCGTTGCAATTCGCGTCCAAGTGGATTCACCTTGTTTCCGGCGATACACCTCATTGTAGGATACGTTCGGCTGGGTTCCTGTGGGTGTTGGGTTGTCTATCGTGATTGTGATGATTCCCTCGCCCTTCGTCGTAGACACAATTGGAACCGCTGGCGGTGTGTAGGAAACATGGATGTTGACAGTGACGAAATCAGACCACAAGTTGTCCGCGTTTTGAATGGCAACTTGAATTTTGTAATCCGTGTTATTTGCCAGGTTGTATTGAATCGTCTGCGCCTTGTTTGTGCTGGTTACTTGTGCTTCCCACAATAAAGTATCATTTACATCCAGCAACTTAACGTGATACGCCGTCTGACCAACTGAACTCCACTGAACAACAGGATTGGCCACAGGAACGGTTGCGCCGTTGCTGGGATCGGTGATAGTTGGACTCGTTGGTTTATCCCCTGCGAAGAATGTTTGAATGTTGGAATACGGACTTGATAATCCTGCTTGGTCATACGTCCTCACCTGCCATTCAATCGTTCCCCTAGGAAACGTATTGGCCGGAGCATCCCAGTATTGGTTCGTCGTCACTTGCGTCACTGTGTTCCATGTCTGTGCACCCTGTTGCCGCCACTGTAAATCAAATTTAGCCTGTGGATCACCGTTCGCATCGTTGTGTTGCCATGACAAACGAATGATGGACGCCCTGTCTCTTGGTGTTCCTCCGCTTGGTGAAAGATTCGTTGGTACAGTCGGCGCCTGATTGTGCTGAATGGTGAACACACCATTGCTCTCATCCCACGGGCCATAGGAAGTTCCGTCATATGCTCGAATTCTGATTTTCGCAAGTGACGTTTCCGGCTCGTTGGTGAAATCATATGTGTACGATGTCGCCCCAGGCGATGTCAACGTCACAATATCCTTCCAACTCTGACCGTTGTTGGTTGAGAGTTGAATATGGTATTGCAACATATTCTGTGGGGTCGCTTCTGTGAAGGCTACTCCGAACAAGGCATCGCCTTTCAATATAGGGTTGTTACTGCCCTGTTTATGATATAAACTCCCGCCGCTGTATGTCGCATCGGAACTGTTGTATCTGACTTGTATATCGTTTGCCGAGCCACTAATAAACTCCACTTTAATGCATAACTTTGTGCCTACCGAAAACTTCAATTTTGTTGTCAACGGCAACGTCACAGCATAATAACTTGATGACGCCGGTATTGTCACGTTTTTGGCTTCGTATACAGTAGACCCAGGCTGACCGCCAACAGAATTGGTTAAAGAGATTTTTACGACCCCGCCATTTATAGATGCAAAAGTCATTCTTACGCTAGATAAATATCCATAATCCTTATCAATCGTAAACTCTTGACTTACCCAATCACCGCTATTAATGTAAAAAATTCCGTTCTCTGTGTTATTGTAGATTTTCTCCGTTGAACTCGGATCATCTTGATCGGTTGCCGGACTCCACGTAATCGTATGCTGTGCATTCCACGTTTCCCCGCCGTTTGGCGCTGTGACCGTTGGGGCGGTTGGTGGAAGGTTGTATGTGATTGTGAGCTTTGGTCTATATGAAACAGTCGAATGCTCACTCGTACAAAATTCTTTCCACGAGTAACCTCCCTCGACTTTATCTTTTATGACGATCCCGTAATTTGGGGTTCCGCTCAGCCACAAATTCACAAAATCTTTAATTTCGATAGATATATTCGTATCTAAGATAGACCCCGTTGTGTCATACTGGATACTAGTTGTTGTGTCAAAAGAAGGTTGGTTGTTCCAAGATAAATTTGTTTGACTCCAACTAGATGTCACCCTATGAATTAAATAGCTATATGGGGCATTATTTGACTCGCCACTAATTTGCAATCCTAAAAGTGCACTCGTCACTACCGCTCCGGCAGGAATTTGTGAAACATCAAATTGAAGATAAGCTCTATATTTTTGTGAATTGTTCAAATAATAACCGAATCTTGCAAAAGAAGCGTTATAAGGTGTCGCGTTTGGGCTATAAGAATCCACATAAGTGTCTTTGCTTGTGGTTGAATCGGGCTGTATCGTCACTGTTGGGTCAATCTCAATCGGATACACAAGCCCAGTTACATCAGCCACTAAATCAATATAGGTTTTATCTCCCTCTCGCCGAATAGTTTGCGCAACATCCCGCCGTTCCCCGTTTGCATCTACTAACCACGCAGGCTGGAGTTTCAAATTCCCTGCGGTCAAATCATCCTCTAACGGCCCATCCACTTCAAAAGAAAAGGAGGAAGGCGCTCGGTCGCTTTTCAAAATGATCGTCTCTTTCACGCCGTTTGGCATGACTTCAAGGCAAACATCTGTGTCATTCCATACGTCTTGATAGTGTATACAGTTCTTTTTGCCTTCCTCCATATATCCTTTGGCCGGACTTGCTCCAACCGGAACGAAACGTAGTTTATTTTTACCTTTACCGACTGTATACCCACGTCTGAAATTTTTAGGGATTCGGCAATCGAAAGGCACTTTCAACCCCTGATAATCCATCATGTCACGGTCAAGGATGTTTTTCTTTTTCATCCGTTGTGCCGCGTCTTTCATGACACGGAACACATCCGCGCCTTCTTTTGCAACAGGAAAGTCGATTTGGTCAAGGTCAGCTTCATCGTACAAGTCTGTGTCGATGTTGTGCCAATTCCCGTTTTCATCCTGGTAATGAACGTCACCAGCGTAAATTTCCGTTGTATATGAACCGTCAAAATTAATCCACGTTTTGCTATTACGAGTGCGCTTGTTAAGCAATTCCCCTACTCGGAAATTTTGAGTTGGCATAAATACACCTCCCTCCTCACGCCTGTCTTACTTTCATTCCTAGACGGTTGAAGAAGTCGTTCACTGTCCGAATTTGTTCAAGGTCGTTTACTGGAACAGTTACGTTGATATAGACGTTTCCGTATTTAGCGATATTGTTTGTTTGCATAGTTCCATATCCAATCGCTCCGGCCGCTGCGCCATTCAAATTAGGAATAGTCGGAATCGCCGCCTGTGCCATTCGGTTGGTTGCAGCAATAACAGCGTTAATATTTCTATTGATGCCTTCCGCCAGCCCGAGTGGAATCCATTTACCGATTTCATCTCTCATGACACGAGAAGGAGATTTGATTTTTAATGTAGCTTTCATCGTGCTTTGAACAATGTTAGCAATCTCCTGTGCCTTTTGACGAAGAGGTCCCATCATCGAATTCAATCCATCGATGAGCCCTTGCATGGTGTTTTTCCCGATGTCAGCCATCGATGCGGTCATAAGATTCAGTTCTGTTTTCGTCCCCTCCGTGATCTCCTTGATCTTTGCCATCCACTCATTTTTGTGCTGTTCAAGCTCGGCAGCTGCTTGCGCGCGCAACTGAGCGATTTTGTTTGTGTATTCAATCTTTACTTGCTCGAGTTCAGTGCTTGCAGTGGCTCGTAACTGTTGAATTTTCGATTGCGTTTCCAGCCTCATTCCTTCGAGCTCGTTGATCGCTTGCGTGCGGGCCAATGCGTTCTTTTCACGCCACAATTGAACGTACTGATTCAGCTCTTCGTCAGAAAGGGAATTGAGCGCTGCAATTTCGTCGACGGCTTTCGGCCCCATCTCCCGCAACTCTTGAAGAAGTCCTTCGTCGATACCACGGTTAGCCAAAGAAACAATATTCGCTTGCCAATCCTTGAACGCACTAACTTGGTCGGAAAGGTTTTTCAGCAGCCCTTGCCCAGTTACGTCATCCTTCCGCTTAATCTCATCAAAAATGCCGGCAAAGCTATACAATGCTTTAGTTCGGTCGTCGACCGCTTTTTGATATTCTTCGGTCAGTTTTCGCTCATCTTCTGCAAGACGGTCGTTGATTTCCTTTACTCTTGTTTCATACTCCTCTTTTGCTTTTAGCTCATCTTGTTGTAATCGCTCGTTAATTTCCTTGACCTTTTCGGCATACTCATTGTTCGCCGCTAAAAGCTTATCGTTGATTTCTTTCTTGACGCGATATATCTCTCGTTCCCAATAAATCCGTTCCTCCGTGCCTTCTTTATAACGTTTAGCAACAGTATTCAACGATTCAAGCTCTTGTGTAAGAGAAAGTTGCCCATAATATTTCTTTTCCTCGAACCACTTTTTCTCGTTCTCGAAGTTGCGCTTGGTGATTTCCTCTTTGACGCGAGCATATTCCTTCTCTGCTTCGATACGCTCCTTGGTACCTTTCTTAAACAGCTTAGCCAGGTTGTTCCACCATTGCAGCTCTTGTTCAAGGGAAACATTACGGATTTGCTTTTGATATTCAATAGCTTGTTTTCCTTGTTCAAAGGTCTTTTTCGCGACTTCTGCCGCTTTTTTCGCCTGCTCATCTTGTGCTTTTTTGATTTCCAGGTTCACTTGCCGAACTTGGTCGGATGTTTTAGCGTAGTTTTTCAGGATATTGCGCAAGGCGGATATATATTGCACTTCATCAATTTTTCCAATTTTAAAGTTATATTGCGCTTGCTTGAAAGCTTCCTCAAAGGCTTTTTTAGCCGCCTCCGCATTCTTTTTAGATGCTCGTTCAACGTCCTTTTTCTTTGATTCAATCCCTTTAGCAAAGCCTTCACCTGTGTATTTTCCTAGCTTTTCAGTTTCGCGGGACGGAGAATGGATGCCCAACGCTTTTCGGATTGAGCTTTTTACAGACTCGGCGATTTCTTTAGCTTTTTCCCATACGGCGCTTGCCATAGAGGATATACCATTCAGCAACCCTTGAATGATGTTTTTGCCAATGGAATAAAGATCAATTCCCTCCAAAAAGCTCACAGCACTATTCCACATACTTGTGATCGTAGACTTAATGCCGCCCATGATGGAAGAAACAGCGCTTTTCATAGAGGAAAATGCGTTGCTTACCGCTGATTTTGCAGTATTAACCGCGCTGGAAATGGCTGATTTGATTCCATTCCAAATGTTTAATGCTAGCGATCGGATGCCATTAAAAACAGATGATGTTGTAGACTGTATGTTCGACCATGCGGCGCTGACAAAACCTTTGATTGCTTCGACTGCACCGGAAAATACCTTCTTAATGCCTTCCCAAATGTTCGAGAGGGCGTTTTTGAGATTCTCGAAAATGGCTTTTGCGTCATTTTTTAGGGCTTCGAAGTCGCCGGTTACAAGGTCAATGATAAGAAGGACGGCGCCGAGAAAGATGTTTTTGATTGCTTGCCAAACACCTGAAAAGTACTGTTTGACTCCTTCAAAAATCGTCCGCAAGCCATCTTTCATGCCATTAAAGATGTTGGTTATTCCATTAATAAAAGGTGTGATAATCGCCATCACACCCGCTTTAATCGCATTCCACACGTTGACTGTTGTTTGTTTAATACTGTCCCATGTAGACGACGTAAAATCTTTAATGTTGTTCCATGTGTTGCTAAAGAATTGTTTAATGCTTTCGAGTGTCTGACTAAACCAGTCCTTGATAGCACCCCACACTTCGATTGCCTTCGCTTTGATCTCGTCCCAGTTTTTATATACCGCGACGCCAATCGCAATCAATCCAGCGATAGCTGCCACCGCGATAGCAACGGGCGCGGATATAGCCCCTATTGCCCCTGCTAGCACGCCAAATCCGCTTGCCGCCGTTCCGATGACTGTAAGCACCACGCCGATCGCCGCACCTAAAGCCGCTAACACAGCTGATACCGCCCCAATGGTCGCGATCGTTTTCTGAGTGGACGGCGAAAGATTGTTGAACCAATCCACAAGCTGTTGGATATATCCAGCCACCTTTTGAATTGCCGGAGCCAATGCATTCCCTATCGTGATTTGCGCTGTTTCAAAAGCTCCTTGCAGTTCTTCTAGCGAGCCTTTGAGGTTGTCTTTCATTTTCTGCGCTGCTTCCTGTGACGCCCCGGCCGAATTTTGCAGCGATTTTGTGAGTTCATCGAATTTCTCCGGTCCCGCTTCAATAACCGTCAGCATCCCGCTAGCAGCTTCTGTACCAAAGATAGTAGACAGTGCAGCGAGCTTTTGGGCGTTGCTCATTTTTTCGGTACTTTTCGATAGCTGGGCAATAATCTGGTTGAACGGAAGCATCTTTCCGCTTGAATCTGTAATACGGACGCCCAATTCTCGCAACATAGCCGCTGCTTCTTTTGGTGGGTCGGACAAACGAATAAGAGCTGCACGCAGGGTAGTGCCGGCCGTCTCGCCGCGAATCCCTGCATTTGCCATGATTTCTGTTGCCGCACCCAGCTGTTCTAACGAGATGCCCAACGTTCGGGCAATCGGAGCCGCATATTTAAACGTGTATTGCATATCCTGAATGCCAGCCGCCGAATCGTTGGCCGCCTGTGCAAGGACGTCAGCAACCCTTGATGCTTCCGACGCTTCGAGACCGAAAGCGTTCAATGCCGCTGATACAGTATCAGCCACTAGTGCCATGTCTTCGCCGGATGCTTCTGCCGCCGCGATGATACCCGGCATAGCCGCGATAATCTGGTTCGTCTTGTAGCCCATCGTCGCCATGATTTCTTGAGCTTGGGCGACTTCAGTTGCTGATTTGGATGTAGATGCTCCGAGATCAAGAGCTGACTTTTTCAATTTCTCTAGTTCGGCCGGAGTAGCACCAGCAATAGCACCAACACGATCAATTTGTGCCTCGAAATCCATTGATTTTTTGACTGCGAAACCAAGCGCCCCACCGATTGCTGTTGTTACGGCTCCAAACGACATGGCAATTCCTTGACCAGCTGATTGCATTCGGCTTCCTAAGTCTTGCATCCGCTGACCAACTTCGTTGAATTTTGCATGCATTTTGCCCCAGACTGTAGCGTTTTTGTTGACATCTTGAGACAATTTATCTAGCTTGGCACTAGTTTGCTGAAGCTCATTCTCTAACTTTTTGAGTTCGCCGACCGCTTTGTTGTACTGAATCAGCAACTTTTCCGTTTCAGCTGCTTCTTTCCCTTTCGTTGCTGCCGATTCTTCGTATCTACGCTTCAACTCTTGCACTCTAGCGCTTTGCAAGGCTATTTTTCTAGTCAACATATCTGACTTAGCCTGCAAGCCTTCCAGTGTGTTTTCAAAACCCTTGATTGAACCGCCGGCCGCCTTAAACTCACTTTCAACAGCTTTCAATTTCCTGTTTATTTCTGCAAGACTACGCGTAAAGTCCGCGCTGTCCAGTCCAAGGGTGACACGTAATGCGCCGACTTCTGCCATGCTCTCACCTCCTTGCTAAAAGAGAACTTGGTCGATGTACCCCATTTGTGTTTCTTCTTGCTCGCTGTTGCCGTGTATTTTTCTATGAACATCGCAAAGCGCAAAAAATTTCCGTGGTGTGCAACGCCAAAAATCCTTCTCGTCCATTCCTAAAACCACTGTTCCGGCGTACAAAAGCAAAGGCCAATCCCAACCTTTTTCCTCATTAAGATCGGGATTGGCCTCTAGTTTTTTGGTTCAGGAAGGGCGTTGTTCATGGCTTCTGCGATCACATTAGCAAGTTCAGAAAGATTTGCGATATCAATCATTCTTCCGACTTCTTTTTCTGTTAGACTCTCATCTTCATGTAACAAACCAGCCCATAACAAAGTCCGAATCGCTTTCATCGAGGCATTTTCCAGTGCTTTGAAAGCTTCTGTTATGCTGCCGAACTTATCCTCAATCTCACAAAATGCGTTTAGGTCAAAGACAAGATGACGTTCTTTATCCAACTGAACAGGAATTTTCTTCACTTTCACATCTTTAACTGACATAAAATCTCCTCCTTTTGAAAATTAAAAAGGCAGCACTAGGCTGCCTCTGTCATTATGCTGTTGTAAACTTGCGAACCTGCGCTTGAGCCATGTAGTTGCCTGCCAAATCGCGTACACCTGTCGTTGCAATGATTCGGTACGCCGTTGCTGCAGAAAGGTTGGCGCTTGGTGTGAACGTGATAGTTGTCTTGTCAGCGCTTTGCGAAAGTGTCCCTGCAACAACAGAACCGTCACTGTCCTTAATAACCATGAAGTTAGAAGCATTCACGCAATCAGGCGAAATAGCCTCACTGAAAATCCATTGTACTGTTGTAGAAACAGCAACAGACGTCGCGTTGTTAGCAGGCACCGTGTTACTAAGCGTCGGTGGTGTTGTATCAGCAGAAACGTTCACAACGGCGTTGAACCACGTGTTCGCTTGTGTGAATCCAGCTTCATCTTCATCGCCAATCACTTGCCACAAACCATCATAATCCCGTTTAACAAAAGTTCCCTTCAATTTTGGAGTTTGGAATGAAGGCTTGTCCTCTTTTGTTTTGTACTCTTGTTCTGGTGTTTCGAAACGTCCTTTGTAAAGCCATACATAGCGATATTTCCCGTTGCTTTTTTGACTACGGAATCCTAGAGCAACGTAAGGAGCTACGTCGTCTGCGTCCTTGATAAGGATTCCATTTGACATCGAATGTCCCAATAAAGCTGCTTGAACAGGTAGAGGGATATCTTTCACTTCAAATTCTACTTCAATCTCACCTAAAGAAGTGACGGTTTCCGATGGACCATCATCAGCATAGAGAGTCTGCGTATCGACTTTCGGTGAAATTTTCGCGTTGATGGCCCCAGCTATTTTTACTGGAGTTTGGTATGCAACCCCTGTCGAATCGTCTTTTGTAAGAATCGCATAATATAAATCTCTTAAACCAATTTGTACACCTGGCATTTTCTATTCCTCCCTTTCTTCTACATAAGAAAACCGGAGCACCTTGTGAAAGATTTTGGTGTCCGGTTCATATAACTCGGTTTCAAATGTCCGGCGAAATCCCGCCGCAGTCATTAAGTCTTTAACTTGTTGCACAATCGCCGTGTAGTCGCCTTTTGACCACACATCGACTTGTATGAAATGCGCTGTTTGCTGTTCTTCGTCATCCGCATTAAGAGCAGAGAACTGATTGTACTCAAAAAACGTGATATATGTCGTCGCTGTACCGCTGTAAGTTTGGAAAGCAACAGGAACGCCGATGGGTTTCAATGTGTCGATAATGAGTTTATTTAGGCTCATAAGCCCAGCTCCCTGCGAATGACATCCGCCATTTTCTGCTGTACTTGTTCTTTGCTTTCTTCAAAAGCAGGCTGAAGAAATGGTCTGGCCGCCATTTTTGATGTTCCGAATTCAAGAAAAAGACCATAGAAACGGTCACGATCTGGACCGATGTCTACGGTTCCATCTTCTTTGACATCAGAAATCACGATGTTTTCGGCAAGCTTTCCTGTGTCCCTCGGCGCTCTCTCCGATGCCGCCTGCTGAATGATTTCAGCACCAGCAAGCAGGGCTTCTTCTTTGACACGATCAGCTTCTGCTCCCATTCGTTCAAGCTGACGTAACAGTTCTTGCATTCCGTTAATCTGAAATCCCATCACACCACCTCTTTCGCGATGATGGTGAGTGTTTTGTTCAGCTCATCGTCATTGATAACGGAGAGGATTTCAAATGTTCGATTCTTGTACTTGATACGCATGTCTGGATTGATACCAGACGTATAGCGAATGACAAAACGAACCGTATTTTCGTTTTGCGTTGTGGCAGCTTCATAGTATTCGCGACCTTGAAGCGTCTTAATCATCGCCCAGACAGTTTTTATGTCTTGCCATCGCTGATTCTCTTCAAGAGGAAATCCGTTTTCATTCACTGCACTCTCGTTATATTTTTGAAAAGTGATGCGATGACGGAATAAACCTGGGTTCATCACCTCATCATTCCCCAGTACCTTTATAAGCTACAATCAAACTTCCAGCATCCGACACCGTCACCTCGTATTTATGCCCCGATGGGGACACCAAAACAAGGCATTTCAGTTCCTTTTCAGCACGCTTTTCGGCCTTCTCGCTCATGGATCCTTCCCCTTTCTACATTGTCGTGCTATCGTAGCAATGAGTCAGCTGGGCGACGATACTTTCGACCGTATGCCGCACTTTCTCGCTCGTCTTGCCGATCATGTCACGATTTTCGTACCAATCGGCGACTAGAACGTAGCAGAGCAGCTTGGCCAACTCATTCGTACTGTCAAACGTATTTCCTGTCGCATTAACCAAGTACTTTTCCGCTGCACTAATCAGCGTATTAATTAAACTATCCTCGTCATTATGGTCAACGCGCAGCCATTGCTTCGCTTCATCAAGCGTAATGATCAAAACAATCACCCCCAATAAAAGGGGACGGGGATAACCCCCGTCATTAGCTCAGCGTCAATTGGCCATATACAGCCGCGCCGGTATCCCAGAATTTAATATCATCGCGCATAATCGTACGTAAATCCGTCGTATCACGTTTAAATGCATCGCCGCCTTCTTTCGTTGCCGCCAACTCAAAGAATCGCCGCGAGAACAACACGACAAGCTCTTCAAGATTCCCAATGAAAATGGGAGCCTTGTTCGTCGTTCCGGTGATCGACGGCAAGTAACGATTAGAACATACGACAACTGGACGGCCAAACAACAGCTTCCGTCCTGGCTGTGTAATGTCATCCTGAAGCAAGAAACGACCGTTTGCATCCTGTTGGCTATCGAGCCAGTTATATCCGTCTTGGTTTGTTAAAACAATCGAACTCAAGCTAATAGCCGGATCCAAGTCAACGTTAAATACTTTTTTCACCACTTTAAGATCAGCTAAATCTTTCGGAGTCATAGTCAGCAGAAGATCCGTAATCAACTTATTGCGTGTAACCACGGCCTTTTTACCAATCCAGCGCGTGATGTAATTAATAATATTCTGATCGCTGTCAGCCAAAAGCTCGTTAGTAATAGGCAAAATGCCGCCACGTTTTTTCACGGAGTACGAGACAGCCACGAATTTGGGATTATCCGTTTCCGGAAGCACGCCGTATTCATCAATCAACGCAAACGGTGTCATCGTTTCGTCTTTCTCCAGCACACGCGAGCCCGATAAGGTGGTCACTTCCTCGACGCGAACATATTGAGACAAGTCGTTTTGCGCTCTCATCACTTCATAAATGCGCGTCTGGATGTCTTTCGGAACAATCAAAGACGAGTCCCCGTCCGGAATTGCTGGATTGGTTCCGCCCTCATTCATGACGGCGCGTTTTTCATATTCCGCGATGATGCTTCGTTCATCAGAAGACACAGGACGGCGACGAATCGCCTTCATAAAGATTTGCCGATACTCCTGTTCCAATTCGGCATCTTCCTTTGTGACAGTACGAGTTTCGCCGCCAACCGAATAACCGCCGCCCAGGCCTAGACCGCCACGTTCTTCTTCCTCCAATTGCCGCTGTACTTCAATTTTCTTTTGCAACGCTCGCACTTCTTCCATACGTTTTTCGGCTTCATCGACTTTATCCTCGCCTAAGAGAGCGCGAACTTCGGCTTTCATCCGCTCCAGTTTTTGCAACATCTCACGCAGTTCTTTACCCATACTTTTTCAACCTCCTATAGTCAAAATAAAAAGAGCCGTTTTATATCAGCTCTAACTCGATGGCTAGTTTTCGTTTTTTGTATTCGTTCGAAGCGCGTTTTTGCTGCTCTCGGTACTCATCAAGAGACCGAACGGACACTTCATTGGCCGGATAAGCAGGAAAAGCCACCGGGGAAATTTCATACAGCTCCGCATCCAAAATGGAACGTTTGTAGATTTTTTTGCCGTCGCGATCGACTTGCGACCATTTGTCTTTTGTGACCCGCATGCCAAACGATACGCCATCGACATCTCCCCGTTTGATCATCTCCCAGGCATCGTTGCCGACCGTGGTGTTCGGCAAATCCAGCTCAAACCGCAGCTCCTTTTCCGTACTCTCGAGGCGCAACGTTCCGCTTTTCGTGCTCCCGAGCACTTTGGCCGTGTCATGCGACCAGAGCCCGACAACCCCGCGCGTTTTCAAGCTTTCATCAAACGCGCCGGCCGCGATTTCTTCGACAAACGTGTCGCCCCACCAATCACGCATCTCCGCGCTTTCGGTGTTGTACTTGATAGACCCGGAGATGGTGCGTTTTTCTTCTTCTTCGCCCGACTGACGAACCTCAATTTTCACTGGCAGCGCCCGAATTTCTTTCGTTTCCTTCGGTACTTGGTTGCCCACTGTCACCACCTCCTTTCATGTATTGCTGACCTACCATTGTTAGAGGGATATAGTTCCCGTTGACAATGAGTTGATTGCCTCCAGGTCGAGGTGGCAAATCTTCCTTCGCCCTTGCTTCATCGGGCTCAAGGAATCCATTCTGTATACCAATCGCATAGGCTTCATATCTCGTCTTAATGTCAGCGCGCAAAATACTATCGACATTAAACTTCACATAATAGCCAGCGTCTAGTTCACTGTCTAGGAATAACTTGTACGTCATTTCCTGCTCGTACATCGTTAGAATTGGGAGCAGTGTATCTACGTAGAATTGTCGTTGTTGCTCCGCCACGTTCGTGTGGGTCGCCCGGCTCAAATCGTTGAGCTGATGCATTTTAATCCCAAACGCCGTAGCGATCTGCCGGATGGTGAGCTCAGTGTTTTCCAAAAACTGCGCATCGGACATCGTCAAACTGATCGGCTTAAATTCATATCCAATCGGCATGAGCGCGATGCGGTGACTGTTTTTCAGTCCCGATGACATTTCCTCAAACTTTTCCCGGAATTTCTTTTGTGCCTCCGGGTTCAAATCGCCGACATACTGGACAATTCCCTTTACTTGCAACCCTTGCTTGTAAAAATTATTGATAAACCGGCCGGCCGCCGCCGCATTTTCCACCGTCGCCCGCAAATAATCAAGAGGAGGAACCCCGACAATGCCGTCAAGTGTCACACCACTTTTAAAGTGCAAAATTTCGTTTGGCATGAGCTTTCGTCTCTCTGTTCCGACATCGACTTCATACCAGATGTGATTTTTGCTGCTGAAAAGGCCGATATCGTCGATCCAAATACGCACTTTACCTGCATCGATCGGCCACAGCCCCACAATCCGACCCTTTTCATCTGTCTCGATGTTGACGTACGCATTTCCATATATGTTCCGTTGTGTCTCATTGCATTTGGCGAAGTCGGACGCTGACATATACGGGTTGGGACGAAGCTTTAGCAACTTATATAAATAGTGCTTCACTGCCTTATTGACGCCGTTTTCGTCTTCACGATACGTCTTCAATGGGAGCTTGGACAGCGATTCCGCTAAAATCTTGATACAAGCGTAAACGGTTGCCTCTTTCAGCGCGTTTTTTCCGTAAACATTGACCTCACTAGGAGAAATGCCGAGAAAATCTAAAAGCGCCGGATCATTTAGGCTGTATTCCGTGTAATCGGTACTTCTTCGCTCCAAAGCACGCCGGAAAAACATTCAGTTTTCACCTCCCTCACGGCGGATAACGCTTCGGTGGATGCAGCGCTGCAAAAATGCCAACGGCTAAACAAGAAAAACCCAATATATACAGCCCTGCCGTCACGCTTAACCGGAACGTCGCAACGTTAATAAGTGTCAGTCCGATGAAAATAAAAAAATCTTCCGCGTAATCACGAAAGATTTTCCGTAATTTCTTCACTTTATCAACCCCACAGTCTGTCTAAAAAGTCATCGGTCGCAAATTCCGATACGTCAACCGACTCGACATTTGCAAACATCGCCCGGGCGTGGGCATTAATAAGCGCCGCCAGTGGGTCGATCCGGTCCGTGCTCTTCGATTTATCCAGCATAATGTTCTCCTGGGCGTCTTTTCGTGTCACCGCGTTGCCGACTGCCCATGTTAAAACGGGGTTTTGGTTGTGAATGATCTTCTTTTCAAACACTTTTGTCCGGAAATTTTTCGTCGGCTCCGTCAAATAGCGAATCCCCTGCGGAATTTCTACCGTCGTGAAGCCATCCGCCTCAAGCTCTTGCATCAAATGCCGCGCATTGTACTTGTCATAGCAAATTTCCTTCACCAAAACGCCGTATGTCGGCTCAATCGACTTGATATATTCGCGCACAAACGTATAATCGACGACCGCACCCGGCGTAGCCGTAATCCAGCCCTGGCGAACCCACTGATCAAACGGCATTTTATCCGTTTTAACCCGCTCATCGAGCTTTTCTTCCGGTATGAACGAGTGGGACAAGACGACAAATTTGCCGTCATTCAAAGGGATTTCAATGGAAACGCTCGTTAAGTCGGTCGTCGCCGACAAGTCAACACCTACATACGCGTCCAATCCGCTGATATCCGGCAGGTTTTCCACGCTGCAGGCCGCCCAGCGTTCGGCCGAGATGTAGGCTTGCTCCCGCTTATTGATCCAGACATTCATGTTTTTCGTTAAAAAATCGTCCATTTTGTCCGGTTTTTCAAGCGCTTCTTTGAGCTTAGCGCGAATATTTTCAATCCCCTCCGGATAGGAAGCCGCGATCGGGTTCGCTTTCAGCCATGCTTTTTCGTCCTTAATGTCGTCAATCAGATTTCCATCCTCGTCTTTATCCAGTTCGTTGACCATTGCAAAGTATTGATCGTTCTCTACTGGGCTGTTTGGGTCTAACAGCTTTGAAACGTATTGATACTCGCTTCGATAACACGGATTGTTTAAGTTGGCGCCGGCCGTCGTAATAATCATCAGCAACGGTTGCGCCCTGGCAATCATGCCGGAATCAAGAATGTTGTAAATCTCATCTGTTTCATGGGCATGATACTCGTCAATAATGCCACATTGCGGATTTAAACCATCACCGGTCTTCCGATCCTCTTTGGAAAGAGGGCGGATAATGGATCGGCTTTTCGGGTGATGGATGGCCCCATACTTCACTTCATATTTCCCTTTTAGTTCCGGGCAGCCGGCCAGCATGGCTTCGGTTTCCTTCCAGACAATTCTCGCTTGTTCCGTTTTCGTTGCACCGATGTACACCTCTGACATGCTTTCTCCGAACGCCATCGCCTCATAGGATGCTACACAAGCCAGGCTTTGCGACTTGGCGTTTTTCCTTCCTACCTGCCAATACCCTTTCTTAAAACGCCGGTAATCCGTATCCTTGTGCACCCAGCCATAAATATTGCCGAACACAAACACCTGAATTTCATGTGGTCGAATATGCTGTCCCTTGAGTACGCCCTTTGTATGCTTAAAGAGCGTCATCCACTTGAGGAAGCGCATCGCTTTCGTTTCGTCAAAGATATAGGGAAAGGCATCGGTTCCCTCACGTTCAATATCCCATAAAAAACGCAGGCACGCCCATTTATGTTTCTGGCATGCGATCACACGGCCGTCGATGACATCGTGGGAATAGTCAATGAGCCATTGCTTTAGGCTCATACATCACCAAACTCCTGTTCAAACGGCGTCGGCTGCTTTGGCTCCTCTTTTGGTAAGGCCAATTTTGCCCGAGAGCTTGGCGTCAAGCCAAATTCGACGGCCAGAGATTTCATTTGCTCGTGCAGTTGTTTTTTCTTCGTGAGTAGAGGATGAGGAACCTTATTCGTCTCCGCCGCTTTATTGGTGTATTCAACCATAAGCCCCTCTTCCTCAATAATCTGCGAGCACTTAACATAGTTGGCATAGGCGTCGCAATACAAGGCAAGAGCATTCACATCGACGTTCGTGACCAGCCCGATCTCTTTCAGCTCCTTCACGATCCGCTTGAACTCCTTTTTGGCCACATCGTCGAGCCAGCTTGGGGGTCTCACCTTGTCATCATTCGGCCGGAGCTTTGCCTCGGCCTCCTTTCGGGCGTCGATTTCCTTTTTCGTCAAATGCTTTGTCCCCTGAATTAAAATCAAGTCAACCGGCTTCGCACGCCGGCCCATGTTCAACACCACCTTTCGCTTGGAATTTCCCTAAAAACTGTTAACCCCCTTTTACGCCAAAAAGGGAACTTTGTGCACGCTGAGGGGGGCGCGCGGTCCAGAGCCGCCCGGCGAAAAATTTTTACCCCGCCCCTCCCCATATATCCTCTTGTCTTCAGCTGTTTTTCTGTTGTGGCACGGGTTGCAAAGCGACTGTAGGTTGCCTAACGATAGGCGTAATGACCAATCAACCCGCACCGGCACAATATGGTCCACCACGTCAGCCGGTGTGATGCGTTGCTTAGCAAGACAATGCTGGCAAAGATAGTGATCGCGGACCAACGCCGCACGTCGAACACGCTGCCATTCTTTGCTGTGATAGAAGTCGCGGGTGGTTTGATCGCGGAAATGTTCGTCGTAGTATCGATGGCGATGGGATTTGTCTTGCTGCTCTTTATGCTGGTGATCTTGGCAGTATCGACTTTGTGTGAGGTTTGGGCAGCCGGGAACAGCGCATGGTTTCTTTGGTCGGTTTGGCATGAATATCACTCCAATAAAAAGGAGCCGTAAAGGCTCATTCGATAATAATCTTTCTATACTCTGATTTATCTCTTATTCTATTAATTTGAAAAACGTTATCTTTATCTCTTTCAAATACTTGGTCAAAATTCATGAAATCAATAATTTCTCTTGTAAAGTTTACTAACTTACCATGAATATCCTTCAATAAGTCAACTGTTTCATCGATATCAATTACTATAGGCTGAATCCAATCTGTAGTAAAATATATTGAACCATCTGCGTTAAAAAACTCAGTTCCTATCAATCTACGTCTCTCTAAACCTAAAAATTGCAAATTTGCTCTGTGTTTTATGTTATTAGCTAAATTATCCCTCATATACTTGACTTGTGGATCAAATCGATAATCTTTTATCATGTCTAATAAATCATTCGCCTCTTTAGTCCCAACTTGCTCTAAAGATTGTTTTACATTAGGATAGGTACAATCCCTCAAAACACTTTCATACCAATCTGGGGAATAGGTCTTTCTTCTGTGAAGCTCGAAACCGAACCAAAGTACTTGATAAATATAATCTTCACAAGAGTTGTACCAAACAATAGAGTTTTTCAAATACTGTGATCTTAACCAAAGATGGGCTTTATAGGGATTGTTAAAAGCAAGAATGTTACTCTCGAAATACTTTTGATACGCATTAATTAAAGCAAATCTAGCACTTGCAATTAACTCATAAATCTCATAAGTCTTGTCCATTGCAATTGAGTAACCTATATCATGAGCTGCCACCATATCACTTATTAACAGCCCTTCTGTAATATCATCAGGCAGTTCAAGACTGTCTACAAATTGATTATATTCATTCCTCCACTCATCCCACGAATATTCTTTATCCTTATAAACAAATTTGAGCATTATTACCACTCCTTCTGCCTACTTCATTCGACAGAATAAGAAAATTTCCTACATGAATACTTCGTCAAATTCCGACAAGGAATAGGTATTTGTACTCAGTATGTTGAATAAATACACACAGGGAGAGAAATCGGGAATTAAGGAGTTGGTAAACTTGGCAAAGAACACTGGGGACGGTTATAGAAAGGGAGCAGTAAGAGACCGCTCCCAAGTATATAATCCCAAAATCGATTCTTGGATTAAACGCGGTGAAGATGGACGTTTTATGGACGTTAAAACATCCGATAACAAACCATTTAAAGGCGTACGAAAAGAAAAATAACCATTAAGGTCACTTTCCCGATTTCTCTCCTTGAAACAGAAACGCCACTCCGGTCAGAGTGGCGCTGCATAAAAAAGTGAAGGGAAATTTAAGCTTTATTCAACCCGCCCTATACTACCATCATATCACCTCCACGACCAAACAGTATGCCAAAAATCTGCCGTTTTTCTGCCACTATTATGTCAACTCCAATCACCAATACTGACTCCCTCGTTTCCTGTTTTTCGTAAATAGCCGCTTAGCCAGCTCGTGCATTTCGTCTTTCGGTTTGCTGCGAATAATGTTCGACACGTCCACTGTCGTGAGCTTCCGCTTCCCGATCCGGTATCCCTTTTTATTTAGCTCCTGCACCACTTTCGTGACGCTTTCCAGCTGCACATATAAATAGACCGCTTCCTCTTCCATCGTGGCGGGCGTGTAGTTTTCGATCTTCCGAATGTATTCTTGCAAGTATTCGATTTGCTTTTTAGCTTCCTCGACTAACACTTGCTCTCCCCCCCAATGAGTTCACTTCAATTTACAGACTGATGCACTCGCCGAATGGCTCAACCCCTTGATAGTTCTAGCCTCAAGACCTTTTCTTTTATGAGTGCACCACACGCTTTTTTATGATGTACTACAGGGTAAAAAATTAAATTTTATACTTCAGCATCGCCTTATCCATCGCATCTTGGTTGACGCCAATGTACTTCAGCGTAATGTGAGGGCTGGAATGATTAAAAAGCTCCTGCAGCATGGCCACGTCTTTCGTTTGCTGGTAAAAATGGTAGCCAAACGTTTTTCGGAGTGTATGCGTTCCCACCTCATCCAGTGACACGTATTCAGCCGCCTCCCGCAAAATGCGATAGGCCGTCGAACGATCAATGGGCCGGTTGCCGCCCTGCCGACTTCGAAAGGCATATTCGCCATCCTTGAGCGTTTTGGCGTATTCAATCAGCTCCTTTCGAATGGACGGCGGGATCCGGATCCGCTTCTCCTTTCTCGTCTTCTTTTCCCGCAGTTTCAAATGCGTCTGCAGCAAATCTTCCTTCTTCAATTGCAATAGGTCTGATATTCTCAGTCCTGTGTTGATACCGAGGACAAATAGGATGTAGTTGCGTTTGTTTCGCTGCAGCAAATATTTCTTCATGGCTGCAATCTTCTCCGGATCGCGAATCGGCTGTACAAAGTTCACGATAGAGTCACCTCGCTTTTTTCCTCGCGATACACTTCGATTTTTAAAGCAAAGGCGAGCTTGTAAAATGCTCTCGATTTCAGCCGGTAATACTTTCGTTCACTCATGCCAAGCTCAGGATACACTTCATAGTCGTAGACATCCTCCCATGACATATATCGTCGGACAATAATGGCACGCTCCCATTTGCTTAGGCGATTTACTGCACTGGTGATCCGCCGGATATACTCTTCCCGCTCCCGCTCATAATCGACGTTACGGATTGCGATGCTTTCTGTTGAGGAGCGAAACTGATTGGACGGTGCCGGAACAAGCGAATAACACTGCGTGACCCTCGGCATTTCATCCAGCCGAAGCGTCAGCAAGTAGACACGGTATTTCTCCAATGCCGCCTCCACCGCCCTTTTAGTAGCCGCGCGATCAATCTCTGGCAACATGAACTCTCTCAACGTTCTCCCTCCTATCGCTGGCGGAATGCGCCGCCTTTGCCGCGCCGATACACCGGACGACAGACGCCCATCAGCTCCTTAATCTCCCGCTCCGTTAGCCGTTCCTTGTTCCTCTTCCGCTCTTTTCGGTTCCGCTCCGGATGATAGGTCATGTTATTGGCCTTGATCCATTTTCGCATTTGGTCTTGGATGGTGCGCATCTGTTTTCCCTCCCTTTGATTGCAAAAGAAAAGAGGACACCAATCATACAGGGATCTCCCTGCATCATCAGTGTCCTCACGCTCTCGGTCTTGGACATATTTGGTTTTGATTCCATTATATCAAAACAGCTGCCTTTTGTAGCAAGATTCGGAACGTTTCTCGTCCCTTCGGCGTCACAAGCGTTTGAACATCAGCTCGTCCATTTCGTTCCCATTCCTTCAATTCAAAGAGAGACGGCACGTATTGAGCATACGGCTTCAACTTTCCTTTTTGGTCTCGATATATATACTTTTTCTCCAGCAGCCAATCGATAAAGGCTTTTGGTTTGATTTTCAGTTCCTTGGCCGTATCTCGGAAGTTTGTCAACAACCGCCGATCAACAAGTGCATCAAAGTAGTCAGCTTTCGGTTGCATCGCCGCGATCTGTTCGTTTTGTTTTCGGACCGTTTCCAACGTGGCACGGAATAACAGTTTCGTCTGTTCGTCCGCGTGTTTTAGATAGGTTTCGACGAATAAGTCGTCATTCGCTACGTAGCCGCCGGTTTTTCTGATTGTCGGAATGACTTCGTGTGTGATCCATCGCTTAAACTGTTTAGCCTCTGATTTGCGACTTCCTAAAATGAGCGTGTATAAACCAGGCTCATTCACAATGAATGTTTCTTGTTTTCTTCCCAGCGAATCGGTGACCGGAATTAAACTCCGCTCATCTTCATCGAGTCTTTGGACTGCTTTTCTTGCATCAGCAATATCTAGAATTTCACAAACATCTTTTGCCACAAACCAAACTTCATCATCCTTTATAATTGTTCGTACTTGACTGCCGCTGTAAGTAAACACCTTTTGTAATTGATTCATCGAAAATTCCCTCCCCATAAACTAGACCACTATCGGTTCAAGCTATAGTGGATTCGTCTTTCTCAAAAATGGGGTAAAATTTACTTACCCCATAATCTATTTATCTCTATCGCATCATCTTCGGAATATACATTAAGCTGGTTCGATATATACAACAATAGCTTTTTTCCATTCAAGTTGATCAATCCGTTTTCTAGCTTGTTGATTTACCCAGTCATTTTGTTCATCTGATAAAGGAAAATCGCTAAAATGCTGACTAGCAATTTCTTCAGCTATATGGTCAAATAACCCGTCTTGATTATCAACTCGAAACCAAACTGTATCATCTACGATAGTGTATTCATCGAGTATAATCCTTTTTGGCTGTCCCAATGTGTAGTAATGATCAGAACTTTCCTCTGGATACATAAAAATGAGTTCTCGGTCAGGGTGATCTTGCAATAGCTGAAGTAACTCTTTTGTTTTGTTGCTCATTAAATTCACTCCTTCGCAGTTTGTGTCGAATGCGTATTAAAACGGCAAATCATCCTCATACGGCCATTTACTGCATGCACCCCAGCTTTGTGGATCGTTGCGCCAGCGCTCAGCTTCGATTTCTCGACATTTTTTATACAGAAAGTCAATAAACTCGCGCAACGTTTGGCTTTCAGGCTGTCCAAAGACACTTTCTCCACAGCTGATGTAGACTTGCAACTCTAACGCATCATCTTCTGAGATTGGCGGTAATGTAATTTGCAACATCATCACCCCAGAAACTCGAAAATATTTGTTTTCCCTACTGGAACGACAAGTAATTGCTGTTTCCGTTGTATGTGCAATTCTCCAGTCGATACTTCTTGCAACGCCTTATCACTTCCACAAACAGGACATTGCACAAGGTGCTGTTCCTCGAAGTCTTGCGACACTGCGAAAAGCACCTCACAGCTTTCACATTCATACACATGAACGGCAATTTTCACTTCAAAACAACTCACTTTCCTCGAATTTGATTCGCGCCGTTTTTCCCTTCGCTGTTTCGATAATCGTATATCCATGCTCAACTGCTTCTGCTACTTTCGCCTTCCCTTGCACCCCATCAACGACAATCACAATCACTTTGCCAGGTACAACGGGATGTGAAACCGTCATGTTATCTATATCAATCTGCAATTCTTGTGCTCTTCTCACTTGGATCCCTCCGCTGTGGTATAATGATATTAAGGTGGTCGGGAGGGATCCCGGCTTTTTTTATTTCATCCAATTACCCTCCATCCACGCCGAATTCGGCTTATCAATTCATGCTTGCGTAACGGCTCATATACATAAACGGCATCGCGATGTTCCCTGCGATATAACAAATACCACCTAGCTTTCCGCTTCCGATGTTTCATTTAACGTTCACTCTCTCGCATAGCAGAATTTAACTTTTCCAATGTCATTAATTGCGCATATTTAAACTTCAATACTTCGCAATAGACGATGGCATCCATCATTTCCTGCTGCAAGTGTTCCAGCCATTCAATGAATGTGTAATGTGACGGGACGACAGTCGTTCCATATTTCTGAATCCCTTTTTCAGTCTGTGTCTCGAGCAGCTTTTGCACATTACGGAGGATTTGGTTTTTGTTGAGCTCATCCAGCCAGTGCTGAGCATCCACTGTAGTCACCACCTCTCAATATCCGCATTCCTGGCGGTGATGGTTGATTGCGTTTTTACGGAGATATTCAGCCTCAATTTGATCAAATGTGAAACCAAGCTGTTTTCCTAATCCAAATAACTTTTCAAGCAGGTCAATGTACAAAATATCTGTATCCACAAGCATTCCCATTGAGTGGCGATCTAACAGTTCTGCCGCTATTGCATTGAGTTCAATAAATGTGTATATAATGTCTGAGTCTGTATTTGGCATAACAAACGTAAGATCATCATTGCCTGTATCGATACCGATCGATAATGCAAAGTGAAGGCAGTCCACGTACTCCTCAAGCAGTGGGTTATACCATTCTTGATCCTCAGGCATCATCACCGCTGGATTGCGGAGTGATGCAGTTCTTGGTCGAGGATCTCCCTTCCAATACTTGAACATCTGCCACTCGTTCGCCAGCTCGCCAAGTTCCACTTGCAGAGCTAAAACCTTGTTTGGCAACAAATCCTGCCCGCTAAGTCCTTTCTCTTTCACAATGCGTTCGTCTAACTCCCTCTGCAGCTTGAATAGTCTTTTTCATTGATTTGCACCGTCAGCAAACTCGTTCTTGTCACGCCGCACCGCGCGAGAATGTCGAGAAAATCCGCCTCCGAACATACGCTGGCCGTCAATCCGATCACTGCTCCAACCCCATTCCGGTACTCTAAACGGATCCATAACGGGTAGCCCATAAGTATCACCCATCGGGATTTTCCTGGTATTTTTTTAGACGTTCCTGAAGCTCTCGGCGCGCTTGTTCGACGTCAAAGTCATCATCCTCTGGCTGGCCATAGTCCATGTTCAGCCAGTCCGGCACGATCTCGGTGCGAACGGGCTTCCGTATCTTTCGACTGCTGTCAGAAGCCGGAGCATGGCGCTTTTTCAGCTGCTGTTCTCGAAATGCCAGTTGTGCAGCACGCACCTGGGCGACGGTTCGATAGCCTTTTTCGAACCAGTCACGCAAAATGGTTTCGACGTATTTCCACGTCTTGGCCCCGTTCTCCACCGCGATTTTCAATGCCTCTAAGACCAATTCCTCGGACGTATCATCGACCCAAGAAACGATCTTTTCCCCTATGTAGCTGCCAACGGTGCCAAAGCCGTTCTGTTCAACGAATTGAATAATCTCTCGGAAGGAATGCGCGCGCGCGTCTTCTTCTACTTCTTCTTTTTTCTCTGTAGTAATCTCTGTAGTATTCTCTGGTATTGGTCTGTTCAAATTGAGCGCTTCGTCTGTCCAATTTGAACAGATGGACTGTTCATTTTGACCGGATGGACTGTCGATTTCGTCAGTCGTCTGCTCATTTTGAACAGTCGAAACGTCATTTTGATCAGTCGTCTGTTCATCTTGATTAGACGACGTGAATTCAGCCAATTTGTCGTAATCGATCCGATACCATTTTGTTTTATCGATCCTCGAGCGATTGAAATTCGCCGAGACGATGATCCCGATCTTCTCCAGCTTGGTGATGATCCGACGAATGGTGCTTTCTGACCAGAAGGGAAATTGCTCCCTCCAGTCCTCGTACGTGTTATAGATCCATTTATAGCCGTCATGGACGTTTTCGCTTTTCTCGAGCCAGTAATGCAGCTGCTGAACAACGATGCTTTCGTTCAGTCCGATCGCCACGGCGAGTTGTGGCAAAATAACCAACGGCTGATCATCTAAAAGCAAGGTTGCCATGTCATCCCCTCCCCTTGAAAAAGCTGTTTTGCTATGGCATGATAAAAACTAGAGTTCTGAAATAAAAAACTGAATCCCGTCAACTTCGAACTCGGAGGCCATTTCATCGGCGATCCGCCGGCACTCGGTTACAGTGAGCGCGTAGACGAGTGCTGTTTGGATCGTCTCGAAATGGCCGTTTTCCTTCACGACAAATTCCACTTCAAATAGCATATTCTTCGCCTTGGAAGCATATCGTAGAATGGGAGCTTCCGGCCCTCCTTTCTCAACCAGCATCAGAGATGCCGCCTTTTTGCAACAGTTGTTTCAACTTCTCATAGACGGCTTTTGGTTCTCGATTGAGCCGATTTGCGAGCTCATCAATCGTCAATACCTTGCGATGATGCCAAAGGTAGAACACTTCCTCTGCCGACCACCGTCCCTTTCGCTTTTGTGTGTTCTGCGCCTGTTCCACAACCGGTTCTCTAGGTTGGGGATCGGCCGGAGAATCACCCTCAAGAAGGGCGGCCAGTTGCCGCATCTCCTGGCTGACCGGGCAAACTTGCAAACATACGGTGCTTCGATATTTGATCCGTTCCGGGCATGTGTGGCAATGCGAATCCAGAAGTTCACAGATTTGCAGCCGGATGTGCCTTTTTTCATGTTTATCAAGCTTATTCACGCATTCCGCTCCTCTCCCAGCTTCACAAAATCAATTTGAATGCCGCGTCGTTGCATATCTCGTATAATGCTCAACAACTGCTGACGCCGGGCTTCTTTTCGTTCAAGTTCTTGCAGCTGTCTGACTAAATACTGCAACTCGGATATTTCAATCGCCATCGTTTCATAGTCGCGGTTTTGCAGCGCTTCCTGTATGTACTCGATGCATCTTGATGCCTTTTGCCGCAAAACCGCCTCTTGGTAAACGATCATATGGATCACCGCCATTCCTCCTTCGTTATGATCTCCAGGCGTCGTCGCAATGACCATACATGTATTGTGGCGCGGCTCCCCTTTCGGATCGTCGCCCGCTCTCGCTCGGCCTGGCCGGCGCTCATGCGCACCGACTGAAGCACAAGCGCTTGCGGGCTGGGGGCACACCCGCCGCCTGTACTCCAGTCGGCAAGCATGAGCTTGCCTTTTGGTTGGCAACATGATATGTTTGGGATAGGGCTGGTTTTTTAGGAAGCAGTGAGCGTTTGGCTTGCTGCTTCTTTCATGCTGACAAGCTTTGCTTTGGCTTCTTGCTCAATGGCTTCGATCAACTCCGGATGATTGCGCAACTCGGCGCATACCTCCTGAACTTCTCGGGCTGTCATTAATGAACTGGCTACCCATACCACGTACATTACCACCACTCCTTTCTCGATTTTTCCAGGCGTTCGTTCATTTTCTTTTTCCACCCGAGCAGTGCTTTCCCATATTCGCTATTGAGTTTTCGCTCTTTTGAAAGCCGCACAACTTCACTTGTATACCAATGGATAGCCTCAACATCCGTCATTTCTGCTAAATTCGGCAGTTTAAACACTGTTTTTTCCTCCTTTGTCATTGTCGAATGAATCCTTTCGCTTGCAGTTTCGCACGATGCTTTTGCCACATTTTCCACCAGGAAAAGCCGTAATCCATGCAGATAACCGCTACGTATTGGGTCAGCGCCACGATCGCGTCGATCGCCTGCATCATTGCCTCTTCCAAGCGTTGCTTGTCAAACTCTCG
Organism: Geobacillus thermopakistaniensis; assembly: GCF_000498995.1. Classification (NCBI taxonomy): domain Bacteria; kingdom Bacillati; phylum Bacillota; class Bacilli; order Caryophanales; family Anoxybacillaceae; genus Geobacillus; species Geobacillus thermopakistaniensis. The sequence goes on along the minus strand of NZ_AYSF01000078.1, from coordinate 16,090 downwards.
AATCGACCTGGGATGATTCGCCACACAGACACTTTCGATCGCCTCGAGAGCTTCTGTGAGCTCCTCGCGTGTTTTCATCGTGACGCTTGCACGGTGAAGATCCACCGCATCCCCGTCGAGCTTCACTGGCCCCCATCCGGTGTATTCCGCCGCCGCCTCGAGGGCCACCCACGGGTTATTGTGCTTTTCGGCGAAATATTTCGATATGTTCGGCTGCACTCGGTACCGCCCATTTTCCTGGTGCGATACGGATTCACGAGATTCATAGATTTCAAACGAAAGCTGTTGCTGGGTCATCCCCGTCGCCTGCCGCGCTGCTTTCACCGCATCGGCCGCTCTACCGCGTTTCATCCTCCCTGCTCCCCTTTCTACCATCATCCTTGAGACTTTGTGGTACAGTATCCATAGATCGGTAGCAATCCAGCACCGCCTCGGCGATTTGCCGCAGGATCGGATTGCCTTTTTGCCATTCTTGTTCAAACCATTGCTTTCGCTCCTCTGGGCTCATGAGTACCAATGGGGAGTGAACGATCACCGTCGTGTTGCCGTATTTAAATTCCTTCATGCCCGCATTCCCCCTTTGTTCATGTTTATGCGGAGCATGAGGGGCGTTTGATGACATTCGCTTCACCTCCTTCACAGGTAACGTTGAAAAGGGGATAACAGACCATGAGAACACAATTTGTGCAGTTATTGTTTAAAAAAAATTGACTCGACTGGAACTCCATAATACCGAGCTATTCTTAACTTGATTTCGTCTTTAGGAATCCTTTTGGCGTTTTCATACATTTGTAGCGCACTAACACTTATTCCAACAGCATTAGCTACTTCTTCGCGTGAACGATTACCACGTAATTTGACCAAGGTTTCTGCTATTTTCTGCTTATTCAATCGCCTAGCCACCTCTCTTCTGCACAAATCGTGTTCTTTACTTAAATATTAAACCACACATTCTGTGTTGTCAACACTTTTTGTGTTCTATGGTGAATATTTTGTTTTTGTTCACACGCTTTGTGTTAAAATTTATGATAGGTGATTATTATGACTTTTGGTAAAAGACTCCGCTTCTTGCGGAAAAAAATGAATATGACTCAAAAGGACTTGGCTGATAAGTTCAGTCTCGGCGAGAGCACAATAGGAATGTATGAAAGAGATGAAAGAGAACCATCCTTTGAATTCGTTAGACAGCTCGCTGACTTTTTCAACGTCACCACCGACTACCTCCTCGGCCGGACTGACCATCCGAACCCGTCCGAGCAGGATGACATTCCGGAGGAGCTCAAGGATCCCGAGCTGGGGCTGTTCTTCAAGGAACTGGCCGAAGCGCCGGAGGAGCGACGGGAACAATTGCTGAAAATATGGGAGATCCTCAAGAGTGAGGGGGAGCGGAAGCCAAAGGATAAATAACACTTTGGGCTTTATGTTCTTTAGGGGAGAGGAAAATGGGGATTTTACAACGCTTTCTCGGGAAAATAACCAAAAAGGATAAAGATGTTGATGCTCCAGCTAGCAAAGGTGATCTCGCAAACACGAGTGACATGAAGCCTTATAATGAAGAGCGTGAAAATCATGAAAATGCAGAAATTCACCCTACACCGATAATGGTAACTGTCGAATATGGCTTTTCTTCATCTCATACAAACAAGAAAATAGAGATGCCTTCAGATAATCATTATACTTATCAAAAAGCGACATTCACCCCTAACGACTATGTGGTTTTAGATTTTGAAACAACAGGATTAAGCCCAGAGAAAGACGCTATTATCCAAATCGCGGCGATACGTTTTCGAAATCATGAGCCAATCGAACAATTTGTTTCGTTCGTTAACCCTGAGAGACCGATCCCATCTAAAATAACGGACATTACCGGGATCACGGACGAAGATGTGAAAGATGCTCCCACAATTGAAGAGATCTTCCCGGATTTTATCCAATTTCTAAAGGATGATGTACTGATCGCTCACAATGCTCCTTTTGACATAAAGTTTTTATTAAGCAACGTTCAACGGCTGAGAATGGAAAAGCCGCAAAACTTGGTCATTGACACTTTAAGCTTAGCGAGAAAATACATAGCCGAAACACCAAATCATCAACTAGAAACGCTAAAACAGTGGTTACAATTAGATTTAAGTTCACACCATGCACTAGACGACTGTTTGACTTGTGCCGCTGTTTATCGAACATGCCAAAAACGGAGAGAGGAAAAATTTCGTCTTTCCGATGATGAAAAAAGAGCTTATGACATTGTTCTGCGCATATTAAGTGATCATAACCGTGACACTAGTCTTGTTCGTTATTCTCGAACATCGACTTACTTGGACATACAAGCGTTTTACTCGTTTGCCCGAATCAAGTTAACAGGCAAAAAGAAATACTTGCTCTCCAAACGATTAGAACAAGAAATCATCGAGCTGTGTCCTGGCGTTGTTTGTGAGCCAGCTTCGAAAAACGAATCAGGACAAACACGCATTTTGATTCGAACTCCTGATGATTTATTGCCCTTATCTCCGCTGATTGTTAAAGATTTTGATAAGGCTTTAAAATCATTAGAAGACTATCGAAAGTATGTCGGTAAAGCTGAAAAAGTCATCGAGGATTATTTGAGTCTATAAACTATACGGATATGCAGCAGGAAAAGACATCACCGCCATGTGGCTTGATGTCTTTTTTATTCTTGTATGAAATGGGGGAGAGAAAATGAGCAAGTTCAAAGAAATTGAAGACTATCGCAAGTTCGCCTCAAAAGCCGAGTTGCACAAGTCCATCAACTCTCTGATCGGAATTATCCATGGGATCCGTTCCGATAACATCACTAACGAAAAAGAGATCACGGAGCTCATTCATTGGTGTAACCTACATAGACGATTTGCAAAAAAAGCGCCTTTTAACGAGATTATCCCGTTAATTGACCAAGCTTTGCTGGATAACAAATTGGAAGAAGAAGAGCTTGAGGATATTCTGTGGCTTTGCAACAACATTATTAATGAGAACGATTTTAACAGCTATTATGATGTCATCACATCATCTATACAGCAGCTACACGGGATTCTCCACGGCATCATGGCAGACAACGTTTTGAATGACATGGAAATTGAACAACTGTCCATTTGGATCGATGACCATGACTTTTTAAGAGGAACATATCCCTTTGACGAGATCCATAGCCTGCTGGTAAGTGTAAAGCAAGACGGGATGATCAGCGAAGACGAGAAAAACTTGCTAAAAGCCTTTTTTACCACTTTTATTGATACAAAGGTATCCCGCAACATTCATGAATTAGACGTAAAATTCCTACAAAGCCAATACTCAATCAGTGGCATATGCGCTGTTAATCCAGAAATCATATTCGAAAATAAAGTGTTCTCCTTTACCGGTGCCTCTCACAGGGCTACACGCAACGAGATTGCCCGCATCATTCAAGAGATGGGCGGAATATTCAACGACAATGTCACTAAGAGTACCAACTACCTCATCGTGGGAGGCAACGGCAATCCTTGCTGGGCGTTCGCTTGCTATGGGCGGAAAGTTGAGAAAGCCATTGAATTAAGGAAAAAAGGCACGCCAATCGTTATCGTACACGAAAATGATTTTTGGGATGAGGTGCTCATTTGAGAGATATTTTATTCTACCCTAAGTTTTTCGATTAGAAATAATTATTTCCGGATCATTGAGCCCCTTTTTAGGGGCTTTTTTCTTTTTCTATTGCCTTACCAAACACATGTTCCTATAATAAAAGTGAGGTGATTCCCATGAAATTCTCATCATACCAATTCACCCCACTGGAACAATATATTCACGAATTGTACGACCATTTGGCTATCATAGAGCCTGGTCAGCTCGATATGATCGACATTGCCGCAAAGTTGAACGTCTGGCTGCATTTTGCCGATATCCGAAGCACAGCGATCGAACGGAACGGAGTGTACAGCATCATCATCGACCGCCGCCTCAGCCGTCAGCAACAATGGCAAGAGTTTGGCCATGAGCTTGGGCATGTATTGCGCCATGCGGGAAATCAAATGCTACTTCCCCCTTCCCTCGTACAGCTACAAGAAGCCCAGGCGACGAATTTTGCGCTGCACTTTTGTGTGCCGACGTTTATGCTGCTTGAGCTTGAGCTTCCGCACACAGAAAAGGAAATCATCTATGTACTGAGCGAAACGTTTGGTGTGGAGCCGCTGTTCGCTAAACGGCGCTGGGATCGCTTTAAGGAGCAATGGGAAAGCTACCGGTTTTATGAGGCGCTTTTCGGATATATGCAAGTCGCTGAACCGGTTGCCGCCGCTGTCGGCCGTGATGCCGAGAATAATCTCCGCTTACTTCGTGAGTATGCTGCGTCACATGTTGGATCTCTATTTATTGACGGAGATTTAACGGATGAAGAACAGCAAGAAATCATTCGTTATTTACAGCAGATGGACCAAAGGAACAACTAAAAATCATGAATTATACCGCCACAGAATGAATGAATCACATAAAATACGGCTAGTCCGCATATTTACCTCTTTTTTTGCATACATGGTGATAGCGAGTTCTATTCCAGGTCAGAGGTGGTTTTATGTATAGGCCGAGAAACTTGGATGTTTTTATCTACCTGCGTAAAAGCCGCAAGGACATCGAAGAAGAGAAAAAAGCTGCTGAGTCCGGCGCGTCATATGACACATTGCAGCGACATCGAGATAACTTGCTAGCCATAGCGCGTAAAGAAGGACACAATATTCTCGGCATCTTTGAAGAGATTGTGTCCGGCGAGTCCATCGCTGAACGCTCCGAGATTCAGAAGCTTTTGCGCGAGCTGGAAACGGGAGTGGCTGATGCGGTGCTTGTCATGGACATTGACCGCCTCGGCCGTGGGGATATGCTCGATCAGGGGATTCTAGACCGCGCCTTTCGCTATTCGGGAACGAAAATCATCACCCCGACGGAAGTCTATGACCCGGAAAGCGAGACATGGGAGCTCGTTTTCGGAGTAAAGTCCATCGTGTCACGCGAAGAGCTCAAAGTCATTACGAAGCGCCTCCAAGGTGGCCGGCGCGACTCGGCTGCGAAAGGACGCTCCATTTCAAAAAAGCCACCGTACGGCTATCTTCGCGACGAAAATCTCAAGCTATACCCCGATCCGGAAACGTCATGGGTGGTGGTGAAAATCTTTGAGATGATGCGCGACGGACACGGCCGCCAGGCAATCGCCGCTGAACTGGATCGGCTCGGAGTGAAGCCGCCTGATGAAAAGCGCGCTTTCTGGTCTCCTTCGACGATCAGCGCCATTATCAAAAATGAGGTGTATCTCGGGCATATCATCTGGGGCAAGGTGAAATACATTAAGCAAAACGGCAAGTATAAACGCAAGAAAATGCCAAGAGAGCGCTGGTATATCAAAGAGAACGCCCATGAACCCCTTGTGTCTAAGGAGCTCTGGGAAGCCGCCAACAAGGCATATCGGAGCCGCTGGCGCCCTTCTACGGTGGAAAGCAAACCGTTAGCCAACCCGCTGGCCGGGTTGTTGAAATGCGAACTCTGCGGCTATACGATGTGGTATCAGCCGCGTAAAGACCGCCCTCATCCGCTTGTGCGTTGCCCAAATCCGAAATGCAAAGGTGTGCAAAAGGGAGCGCTCCTGCCGCTCGTCGAAGAGAAAATCTTGCAATCTCTCGCCGAGTTCGTCGATCAGTTTGAAGTGCAGGAGGAAGCTCTTGCCCGAAAAGAACAGCGTTCGGTCATCCCGCTAAAGCAAAAGGCCATTGAGAAAAAAGAAAAAGAGCTCCGAGAGCTCCACAAACAAAAGGACACGCTGCACGACTTGCTAGAGCGAGGCGTCTATACGATCGAGACGTTCCTTGAGCGCCAGCAAACGATCGTCAGCCGGATCAAGAAAACCCAAGAGAAAATCGATCAACTACGGGAGGAAATCGACAAGGAGCAGCTGAAAGAAAAGAACATCAACGAATACATCCCGACAGTCAAGAAGGTGCTCGACGCCTATCGCCTCACAGATGACGTAGAAAAGAAAAATCGCCTTCTCAAGTCGGTGCTTGAGAAAGCGACATACCTAAGAAAACCGGAATGGACGAAGAAAGACCAGTTTACCATTCAGCTTTATCCTAGGATCTAGGATCTAGAGGCGACGGCCTCCTTTTTTTTCTGCGGAAAAGAAATGTTTCAATGCCTGGAACACATCGGACTTTTGCTTTAAAATATAGTACCTGAATTTCTCGTGTTTCATGTTGCCGTATGCTCGCATGAGGGTAGAGGGTGAACGATTGTACTGGTTGACTTCCCCATACCCAAACATGTTCGATACTTTCATCAGCTCCTGAACAAGCTTCACGCAGCGGGCATTGTCCGATGTCAGGTTGTCGCCGTCCGAGAAGTGGAACGGATAAATGTTGTAGCGCGACGGTGGATATTTTGTCTCAATGAGTTCAAGCGCCTTGCGGTAGGCTGATGAGCAAATCGTTCCACCGCTTTCCCCTTTCGTGAAAAACTCCTCCTCACTGACGACTTTTGCTTCCGTATGATGGGCGATAAAGGCGATGTCCACCGTTTCGTATTTCGTGCGCAAAAAGCGGGTCATCCAGAAGAAAAAGCTGCGTGCCATATATTTTTCCCACATGCCCATCGATCCGCTTGTGTCCATCATCGCCAAGACGACCGCCTTCGATTCTGGTTTGACGACTTCGTTCCACGTTTTAAACTTCAAATCTTCACGGTAAATCGGATAAAAGCCTGGTTTGCCGTTCATGGCATTGCGCTTGAAGGCAGCGAGCATCGTCCGCTTCTTATCGATATTCCCCATCAGCCCGGTGCGGCGGATGTCGTTAAATTCGATATGTTGGGTTACATTTTGATCCAGCTCTTTTCGTTGCAAGTTGGGCAGCTCCAATTGGCTAAAGAACGCTTCCTCAATCTCCATCAGCGACACTTCAGCTTCGTAATAATCTTGGCCCGGCAAATCGCCAGCACCTTGGCCTTTTCCTGGCCCCTGCCCCTCCCCGCTTCCGTCTCGGGCCACCACATCACCGACTTGGCTGTCTCCATTTCCTTGGCCGACGTGTTTGTTTTTCTCATAATTGTAGCGGATTTTGTATTCATCGAGCGAGCGGATCGGAATTTTAATCACATCGCGCCCGTTGGACATGATAATGCTTTCTTCCGTAATTAAGTCGGGCAAATTGTTTTTGATCGCTTCCTTCACTTTTTCTTGATGGCGCTTTTGATCATCATATCCTTTGCGGTGGAGGGACCAGTCTTCCTTCGATACAACAAAATTCCCCTTCATGTTTTCCCCTCCTTTGAAAAAATCATTTTCACACTTTTCGCTTTCCCGCATATACTTATGTTGGCGTCATCAAAACGGGCCATCACTATGCCAAGTTGGTTTATTTTATCGTATGCAAAAATTCAAAATAATTGACCAATGAATGAGGAAAATAGAAAAGTAGACAAGCCCGATTATCAGCTTCGCGCCCTCTTGTTCTCTTCCTTTTAGCGAAGCTCGCTGCGTCGTCTTTGCTCGACCCTCCCTGTGCAACTCGGTCAGACAGAGGAGGAGGATAAAAAAAGCATGCCTCAGCGCTTGAGGCATGCCTAGCGGTTCAACAAGCTGCCGACATAGCGGAGCAATTCGTTGGCTGACGTGGAGTTGTACCCGTATTCATCAATGAGGCGGGCGACGACTTCGTTAATTTTTTTCAACTGCTGCTCATCCGGTGTTTTCGTCGACGTTGTAATTTTCACAATATCTTTTAGATCAGCGAACAGTTTTTTCTGGATTGCCTCGCGCAGCCGTTCATGCGAGTTGTAATCAAATCGCTGCCCTTTGCGCGCATAGGCGGAAATGCGGATTAAAATTTCTTCACGAAACGCTTTTTTCGCATTTTCGGAAATGCCGATTTGTTCCTCGATCGAGCGCATCAGCTTTTCATCCGGATTCATTTCCTCGCCAGTGAGCGGATCGCGCAGTTTCGTCTTGTTGCAGTACGCCTCGACGTTGTCCAAATAGTTATCCATCAACGTTTTCGCCGACTCTTCATACGAATAGACGAACGCCTTTTGCACTTCTTGTTTGGCGATTTCGTCATATTCTTTACGCACAAGCGAAATGAAGTTCAAGTACCGCTCGCGGTCTTCCTTCGTGATCGACGGATGCTGATCCAACCCTTCTTTCAACGAACGAAGCACGTCAAGCGCATTGATCGACGGCACTCCTTTGCGAATGATGCAGGCAGAAATGCGGTTGATGACATAGCGTGGGTCGATGCCGCTCATCCCCTCGTCCGGATGCTCCTTTTTCAGCTCCTCCACATCGACCTCGCTGAATCCTTCGATCATTTCGCCATCATACAAGCGCATTTTCTTCAATAAATCCACATCCGGCCGCTTCGATTCTTTCAACCGCGTCAAAATCGTAAACATGGCCGCAATCCGCAACGTATGTGGAGCGATATGCACGTCGGCGACATCGCTTTCGCGGATCATTTTTTCGTAAATGCGCTCTTCTTCCGAGACGCGCAAGTTGTATGGAATCGGCATGACGATGATGCGCGAATGGAGCGCCTCGTTCTTTTTGTTGGCGATGAACGACCGATATTCCGTTTCGTTCGTATGAGCGATAATCAATTCGTCGGCGCTGATTAAAGCAAACCGCCCAGCCTTGAAATTGCCTTCTTGCGTCAGCGACAGCAAATGCCAAAGAAATTTTTCATCGCACTTTAACATCTCTTGAAATTCCATAATCCCGCGGTTGGCTTTGTTCAGCTCGCCGTCAAACCGGTACGCGCGCGGGTCGGACTCGGAGCCGTATTCCGCGATCGTTGAAAAATCGATGCTTCCCGTTAAATCGGCGATGTCTTGCGATTTTGGATCAGACGGACTGAACGTCCCGATGCCGACGCGGCGGTTTTCCGAGAAGAAAATGCGCTCCACTAGCACGTCTTCAATGCGTCCGCCGTACTCTTTCTCAAGCCGCATCATATTGAGCGGCGACAGCTCGCCTTCGATGCGAATGCCGTATTCGCGGTAAAAATCGTCGCGCAAATGGTGAGGAATGAGGTGAAGCGGATCTTCATGCATCGGGCACCCTTTAATGGCATACACCGCGCCGCGCTCTGTTTTTGAATACTCTTCAAGCCCACGCTTTAGCAAAGTCACAAGCGTCGACTTCCCGCCGCCAACTGGCCCCATCAGCAGCAAAATCCGTTTCCGCACATCAAGCCGCTTCGCCGCCGGGTGGAAATATTCCTCAACGAGCCGCTCAAGCGCCTCCTCAAGCCCGAACAGGTGCTGGCTGAAAAACTTATATCGTTTCCGCCCATTCACCTCTTCGACCCCAGCATCTTTGATCATATTATAAACACGCGAATGAGCCGACTGGGCCACCCACGGCTTTTCTTTTAAAATCTTTAAATACTCAGCAAACGTTCCTTCCCATTTCAACTTTTCTTCTTCTTCCCGATACCGGGCGATTTTTTGCAAAATATCCATAAAGGACCTCCTCACCCTTGGATGTCTAACAGCAAGATTATTACAATTTATGCGAGGATGTCCCGTATCATTCGCCGCAAAAAAAATTTTGTCTCCTAACAACCAACTGCGGTCATTCACATGCTTGGCCATATTCGCTATAATAAAGGGGGAAACGCCTGCCACTTTCATTATGAAGGAGGAACAAACGATGCGCACTTTGCTTGTGCTAGGGGTTATCATTGCGTTTTTGACGGCCATTTTCACCGCTGGCTATGAAGACAAACCAGGCGTCAGACAATAAGACCAAAAAAACGACCTCCAGAGCGAAGGTCGTTTTTTTGTTTATGACAACCCATAAAACCGTTGTTGGCGCAACGCTTCGTACACTAAAATGGCCGCCGTGTTCGACAAGTTTAACGAGCGCACTTTGTCATTCATCGGGATGCGAAGGCAACGGTCCATATTGGCCTCAAGCAGCTCCTTCGGCAGTCCGGTCGTTTCACGGCCGAACACAAAGAAAATATGTTTTTCTGTATCGCTGAAATCAAACGAATCATAATACCGGCGCCCGAATTTCGTAATGAAATAAAACTCCCCTTCCGGAAAGCGGGCGAATAGTTCGTCAAGCGAGTCATAATACGAAATATTGACATACGGCCAATAATCAAGCCCGGCGCGCTTTAACATTTTATCATCCGTAGAAAAACCGAGCGGGCGGATCAAATGGAGCGACGTATCGGTTGCTGCGCACGTACGAGCGATGTTTCCAGTATTGGCTGGAATTTCTGGCTGGTATAGCACTACATGAAGCGGCATTTCCTTCACCTCAGCAACGTTTATTTGCGATCGATGATGTGAAAAAACTTATAGCGAATGTTCGGCGTATAGGCGCTTGAATCTTCATACGACCAATAGCGCATTCGGCTGTTTGTCGTATGGGCGTTCACAAGCGGCATCCCGTTCTGATCTTTCGCCACCACAATCGTTGAGTGGTCGAAGCGTCCGTCCCCTTGAAAATCATAACAGATGACATCACCTGCCATCAATTGCTCCGGCTCCGCCACTTCCACCGCCTGCAAGCCGATGCGCGACCCGCTCAAATACCAACGAAAAGCATGGGCCACAGCCCAGCTGTAACTCCAACTTCCGTGTTGACACCACCATCCCCTCGCCCGGTTCGGATAGCCCGTCATCGGCGCCCCGCCTGCATACAAGCATTGAGAGACAAAATTCGTGCAATCCACCGGAAACGACGGAAACACCGGGTTATGCCGATTCCACCACGTTTCCGCATACCGCACCGCCCGGGCGCGGTCATACTGGTAAGAAAGACGCTCCCCCGTCCATTGCTCTCGTTCGACGCGCGGCGCCTCCATATCCCCCCCCAACCGGTTGATCGGTTCATCAGTTACAAGCTCACCGCGAACAAAACAGGCGCATCGCTCCTCAACCTGTTCTTCTATATATAGTGAACCCCTTTGCTTAATTAAAAATTGATGGTGGGCAATATACATAACTTTCGCTTCCCGCTCGATGGTCTGCCTGCCGACAATTTGTCCCCGGATCGTGCAACGGACGATCTCCGCACCGCGCTTTTGGCAAAGCCGTTGCTTTCTTGCCGCCTCTTCGCTTCGGATATTGCTTTCCGACACAAACGAGCGGGCTCGCTCATCCAACCACGCGCGCAACTGTTTTTTCATGCTGCTTTCCACCACTTTCGTTTTTGTTACTACCTTATGTGGGGAAGCTGCGTTTTTTTCCCTATTCCTTTGCCTCAGCCAACAGTTTCAGTCCTTTTTCAATCTCAGCGATCACATCGGCATCCGCCTCCGTTTGCCGCGCGGCCTCCAAGTAAGGCTTAGCGCTTGGATCCCCGATTTTCCCGAGCGCCCACGCCGCCGTCCCGCGGATGACGGGACGGCTATCCTCTTTCAACAAACGCAGTAAGTGCGGCACCGCGGTTTGGTCTTTGTAATGGGCGAGCGCCAGAATGGCATTGCGCTGAATCGGCTTTTTCCCACGCCATGAACCCGCCATGGCCCCAAATGTTTCTTTAAATTCACGGTTGCTCATCTGAAGCAGCGGGATGAGCTTCGGCTTTACCGCTTCCGGATCCGGCTCGAATTCTGGATGCAAATGAAAGTCTTTCCCCTTATTTTCCGGGCAGACTTGCTGGCATGTATCGCAGCCGTACAGCCGGTTCCCGATTTTCTCCCGAAACTCGTCGGCTAAAAAGCCTTTCGTTTGCGTTAAAAAGGAAAGGCACCGCTGTGCGTTCAGTTGCCCCCCTTGCACAAGCGCCCCGGTCGGGCAGGCATCAATGCATTTCGTGCACGTGCCGCATCGGTTTTCAACCGGTTCATCAGGGGGAAATGGAATATTCGTAATCATTTCTCCCAAATACACATACGATCCAAACTCCGGTGTAATAATAGAGCAGTTCTTGCCGCTCCAACCGATCCCTGCTCGTTCCGCCACCGCCCGATCAGCGAGCTCTCCGGTATCCACCATCGAGCGAACGCGGGCATGGGGCACTTTGGCCAGCAAAAACTCCTCGAGCTGCTGCAAACGTTCCCGCAACACATCGTGGTAGTCCTTTCCCCATGAAGCGCGGCAAAAAACGCCGCGCCGTTCCGTCTTTGTCCCCCGCGGCGCATTTTTCATTTTAGACGGATAGGCAAGAGCAATGGCAATAATCGATTTTGCTTCCGGAAGAAGCAATGAAGGATTCGTCCGTTTCTCAATATCTGGTTCCTCAAAACCGGACTGATAGCCGAGCTCCTGCTGGCGGCGCAGCCGTTCCTTTAATTCAACAAACGGATCAGCGCTCGCAAATCCGATTTTATCAATGCCGATTGACCGACTGTACTCAATGACTTCCTGCTTTAATGCCATAACATCCATCGTTTTCCCTCCTTTCGTCATATATGGTAAAATGAAATCCGAGGTGATCAAGATGAAATGCGTGATATCAGAACAACTAAAGCAACGCCTTCCTTCTGGTAAATTCGGCGTCATCCGCTATCATCATATCGAGGTCAGCGATTCACCGCAAATGTTAAGGGGGAGGCTTGAGCTGTTTCAAGAATCTCTTTACATCGAGCTGCAGGAAAAGTCGATTGCCGACATCCCTGAGATGGTCGAATGGCGCCGTACTTTCAAACAAATCGGAACGGACCCAAGCCGCTATCGACCGTCAAGTGAAAGCCTGTACCGACGCATCCAGAAAAAAAGCTTCATTCCGCCTATCCATTCAGCGGCGGACATAAACAACTTTTTTTCACTCTATTATAAAATTCCGCTCGGCATCTATGATCTAGACCGCATCAACGGGACAGTGACGCTCACGATCGGCACGGAACAAGATGAATACATCGCGTTAAACGGCCGCACAGTCAACTTTGCCAACAAACTCGTCAGCAAAGATGAACGAGGGCCGTTTGGCAGTCCGATCGTCGATTCGGAGCGGACCGCCGTGACGAGAGAAACGAAAAACGCTTTGCAAATCGTTTACTTTCTCCCATCAACGCCAGAAGAAACCGCCAAGCGCCAGCTTCAAGCCATCCAAACGATGTTTGTGCAAATTCATGGCGGCGAAGCCGACGCCCAATTGTTCATTTGATCTTCCCCCCACTTTCCTGCTGTTGGAAACGGGGGACTCCCTCCCTACTTGAACTCTCTCCCACCTACGCTCACGCGTGGAAGTGGGGGTCTTCTCGGTTTAGGGTGATAAAGAAAAAAACGCAATGCCTCGTTCTTTAACGAAACGAAACACTGCGTTGTCCCCAACAATCATAACGTAATTTTAAAGCTAACGAGAGATATTATAACAGACTTCCACACGCATCGCAAGAAAAAAACGCAAAAATCGACAAAAGAAATTGTACAAAAGGGCACCAGAATCTCTGGTGCCAGCAACCAGTGACCCGTACGGGATTCGAACCCGTGTTACCGCCGTGAAAGGGCGGTGTCTTAACCACTTGACCAACGGGCCATTATGGCGGAGAAGGCGGGATTTGAACCCGCGCGCCGCAAAACTGCGACCTAACGGTTTAGCAAACCGTCCCCTTCAGCCACTTGGGTACTTCTCCAAAGAAATGGCTCCGCAAGTAGGATTCGAACCTACGACCTACCGGTTAACAGCCGGTTGCTCTACCGCTGAGCTATTGCGGAATGATGAANCCGCAAGTAGGATTCGAACCTACGACCTACCGGTTAACAGCCGGTTGCTCTACCGCTGAGCTATTGCGGAATGATGAATAACTATATGTTATGCACATCTTCCAAATGTGCTCGTTGCCTCTTCCTCTGCCAGCTAATTCAAGGAAGCGAGATGCGTCGAGGCAACTCGCAGCGAATTCGAAGATGTGAAGCTCGTCGCTCCGATTTTGCTGTGGAACGATGGGGCATTGTTCGCCCATTATTATAGCGAATGACCCAAAAATATTCAATAGAAAATAATGGGCCTAAGTGGACTTGAACCACCGACCTCACGCTTATCAGGCGTGCGCTCTGACCAGCTGAGCTATAGGCCCATAAAAAGCGGGTGATGGGAATCGAACCCACGACATCAGCTTGGAAGGCTGAGGTTTTACCACTAAACTACACCCGCATATCATTTAGTTGAACATCCGCCACGCTGCTTCCATGCCCCTTCCTCTACCAGCTGATTCACAGAAGCCAGATGCGTCGGGGCAACTCGAAGCAGATTCGATGATGCAGATGCTCGTGGCTGAGGTTTTACCACTAAACTACACCCGCAAATATAGAATATTAATGAAAAGGGCGACTAGTGGGAATCGAACCCACGCATGCCAGAGCCACAATCTGGTGCGTTAACCACTTCGCCATAGTCGCCTCGTTCTGGTGCCGGCTGCAGGACTTGAACCCGCAACCTACTGATTACAAGTCAGTTGCTCTACCAATTGAGCTAAGCCGGCATATTTAAAATTAGCTAGTGACTCATGTTGTCTGCCTGGTTGTGCCTCTTCCTCTCCCAGCTAATTCGAGGAAGTCAAATGCTCGGTGTCCCTTCCTCTGCAAGCTTATTCAAAGAAGTGGGATGCGTCGGGACAACTCGCAGCAGATTCAACGATGCGAATGCTCGTCTCTACCAATTGAGCTAAGCCGGCACGATTTTAAAGTGCATGGCGGAGGAGGAGGGATTCGAACCCCCGCGCGCCTTGCGGCGCCTCTCGGTTTTCAAGACCGACCCCTTCAACCACTTGGGTACTCCTCCAAAAAAGCAACAATAATAATGGTGGACCTTGTAGGACTCGAACCTACGACCGGACGGTTATGAGCCGTCTGCTCTAACCAGCTGAGCTAAAGGTCCGATAATGGTGGCGGTGGAGGGGATCGAACCCCCGACCTCACGGGTATGAACCGTACGCTCTAGCCAGCTGAGCTACACCGCCAAATTTAAGTCAAAAGGTGGAGCCTATCGGGATCGAACCGATGACCTCCTGCTTGCAAAGCAGGCGCTCTCCCAGCTGAGCTAAGGCCCCATGATAAATCGGGAAGACAGGATTTGAACCTGCGACCTCACGGACCCGAACCGTGTGCTCTACCAAGCTGAGCTACTTCCCGACAAAACGCGCTCGAGAGGATTCGAACCCCTAACCTTCTGATCCGTAGTCAGATGCTCTATCCAATTGAGCTACGAGCGCACAAGTGCCGAGGGCCGGACTCGAACCGGCACGGTAGTTACCTACCCCAGGATTTTAAGTCCTGTGCGTCTGCCAATTCCGCCACCCCGGCGGAAGTGGAGCGGAAGACGGGGCTCGAACCCGCGACCCCCACCTTGGCAAGGTGGTGTTCTACCGCTGAACTACTTCCGCAAGACGATGAGCCATGGAGGACTCGAACCTCCGACCCTCTGATTAAAAGTCAGATGCTCTACCTACTGAGCTAATGGCTCATGGTTAGGATAACACTCTACAGCTTCGTTTCACTCTACCTGCCTCTTCCTCTCCCAGCCGATTCAAAGATGCCAAGTGCGTCGAGGCAACTCGAAGCGAACTCGAAGATGCAGCGCTCGTTACTGAGCTAATGGCTCATGGGTTCAATAACACTCCGAGACAACGATGTCCCTTCCTCTACTAGCATATTCGAAGATGTCAGATGCGTCGGGACAACTCGAAGCGAACTCGAAGATGTAGCGCTCGTTACTGAGCTAATGGCTCGCGGTTGCCGCCTTAATGGCTTAAGGGGTTATTAAGGAATAAGAATGCCGGCTGCAGGACTTGAACCCGCAACCTACTGATTACAAGTCAGTTGCTCTACCAATTGAGCTAAGCCGGCACATTTAAAATTAGCTAGTGACTCATGTTGTCTGCCTGGTTGTGCCTCTTCCTCTTCAAGCTCATTCAAGGAAGCCTTGTGCGTCGAGGCAACTCGCAACAGACTCGACGATGCGAATGTTCGTCGCTACCCATTGAACTAAGCCGGGGTGGTTTGAACATCTGACATGTCTGTGAACTACTCCCACTTAGCTTTGCATGAAGCGGGAACCTTCTTTCGGAACTATGATAAAAATGGTGGCTCGGGACGGAATCGAACCGCCGACACAAGGATTTTCAGTCCTTTGCTCTACCGACTGAGCTACCGAGCCATATATTATTTT